>CAZHLQ010000276.1:0-33881 GCA_964533235.1 uncultured Gudongella sp.
AGGAAGTAATTGTACGATATCATTAGAAAAATAGTACTTACTCATCGTGTATAATAATCCTAAAAAAAATACCATGAACTGAGATACCATTATTCCCATCATAAGAAAATAAGATTGCTGACCTATTTGTCTGAAAGCTGAGTACAAATGGTTCAACACTTGGATCATCATAACATATGATGGAATCAATGAAAGCAATGCAACTGCTATGATCACATAGGTCCATCTTTTTTTCTTGTTCCTGATGGAATACTTGAGTGAGGAAATCCCAAAGGTTATATTTAAATCAGTTTTTACCAAAGATATCAGCTTATTCATCCTCAGTCAGCTCCAGGAAAATATTCTCTAAAGAGCCCTTCTCCTCAGCAAGCGCTCTCAGCTCCTCCATAGTACCTAATGCAATTATCCTTCCTCTGTTTATTATAGCAATTCTATCACAAAGCTTCTCTGCCACTTCCATAACATGTGTCGAGAAAAAAACCTTACTCCCTTGATCACACATCTTCCTCATTATTTCCTTAAGGTTGAAGGAAGATCTAGGGTCCAGGCCTACCATAGGTTCATCGAGAATGAACAAGCTGGGATTGTTCAATAATGCAGAAACTAAAACCAGCTTTTGTTTCATCCCATGAGAATATCCGCCTATCAATCCGTTCAACGCATCCTGGATACTGAATATACCAGAATAATGCTCTATTTTGGATTTCCTTTCATCAGAAGGTATATCATACATATCAGCAACGAAATTGAGATACTCAATACCCTTCAATCGGTCATATATTTCCGGGTTATCAGGAACATAGCTTATGTTTTGCTTCGCAATCAAGGGTTCCTTCCAAACGTCGACTCCATCCAGCAATATCCTTCCCTCGTCAGGCTTCAGCAGACCCACTATCATCTTGATAGTAGTGGATTTACCTGCGCCGTTAGGACCCAGAAAACCAAAAATTTCACCTGGTCTTATCTCCAGATCTATTCCATCGACTGCCTTTACAGAGCCCTTGCCGTAGGATTTTTCCAAACCTTCAAGTTTTAACATATAATCACTCCCTTAGTGCAAATTCTAATCCCTCCAATAAATATACTACAACCATTAGAAATTAATTGCAAATTAAAGAGGGCAGGTTTCCCTGCCCTCCTGGTCTATATTTCTTCTAAAACCTTTGCAAACTCCTTCTCCACAAAGTCTGTTGAAATTCTCTTATCGAATAATCTGCCTTCATCAACTTTTGCAAGTTTTGCCTTACCATCTGGGAAATTGAAGCCCTTTGTATAAAGAATCTCAGTTCCTCCGATTGGCCAATAGGTTGATTCAGTCAATTTGAACAGATCCTTGTACTCAGGTATAGCTTTGGAAACTTCCTCTGTAAGCTCCTCAACCTTTTTGTACTTATTGACTCTGCCAAGGATATACATCATCTCATTCACTACCTGCCAGTTTGCATAGCCGGTAAGTGGTGGAATTGCTGTATTAGTCCACTGTATCCTTCTCTCACTGTTTGTGTAGGTACCCTTTGATTCAGCATAGCTGACAGCAGGTATGACTACATCAGCTTTTTCTCCAGATGGAGTGAGATAAAGATCCTGTACTCCAAAGAACTCAAGGCCTTCGATGTACTCAACAGGAATGTCCTCACCAAATGACATAAGCCCTTTGATTTTTCTTGTCCTTATTCCTTCAACAACTTCTTTCCATGGCTTGTCAACTCCCAAGTCAGACAACCCTTGGCTGTTATTTTTTGGTTTTAGCTGGATTATACCTCTTCTTGGCTTACCGATCTGACCTGATACTACAGCTATATTTGCAAGCATTTTAGCAGCTTCAGCTGTTAAATAGTTCTGGTCAAATATAATCACAGGCTTTTTAGCCTCAAGATAAAGCTCTGCAATATCTATTGCCTCAGGCTTAGGCTGTACTCCTTGAAGTGATGCCTTAAGCTCTGCAAATCCCTCTGCATTCTTTGGTTCAATGCCTTTATCTATGATCACCTTCAGTATGCCCTTTAAGCATGATAGATCATTATCCGGACAATCAACAGCGCTTGACCATTCATTTATCTGGTCGTAACTGTTATTTATAACTACCATCCTTGCTCCTTTGTCGATTGCATGCTTGACCTTAAGAGCAGCTATGGTATGGTCCTTCATCATATCAGCTCCCATAACAAGAATGAAGTCTGACTGCTTGATCTCCTCAAAGGTATTTGAGGATGCATCATAGCCTAGTACGTCCTTTATCCCACCATAGGTTCTGTTGAAACAGGTGATATTATCAGTTCCCAGGAATTCTGAAGCAAATTTCTTGGCAATGAATATTTCCTCATTGGTAAGCTTATCGGAAATAGCCACTGCAACTGACTCAGGACCGTATTGGAGCTTGAGAGATTGAAGCTTCTTAGCAGCTAGTCTCATTCCCTGATCCCAGGTACCTTCTACCAGCTTGTCGCCCATTCTAACCAAAGGCTTGGATAATCTTGTTTTTTGCTTAGCTTGATTATAGCCAAATCTTCCCTTGACGCAAAGCAAGCCCTCATCGACCTTGCTAGCCTTGTCAGGAACTGCCCTGTAAAGCATTTCTCCATTGGTCTCAATATCTATATTGCATCCTACTGAACAGAAGGAGCAAATTGTTTTTGTCTTTTCAGTCTCTACGGGAACAGGTTTATCTATCTGCAGTCTCTCCTGTATTGCACCCACTGGACATACGCTGACGCACTGTCCGCAGGATATGCAGGATGTATCTGCCAGTCTTAAGTCTAGTGCTGGCTTAACAATTGTGTCAAAGCCTCTTTCAACAAGGCCCAGTGCTCCATTATCCATAACCTGGTCGCATACTCTTACACAAAGACCGCAAAGTATACACTTATCAGTGTTCCTAACAATAAATGGATGATCATCATCCTGTTCTCTATAGTGTACCTCGCCCTCAAACCTCTCAGGCTGGACATCATAATCGTTAGAGTAAGTATACAGCTTACACTCAAAGTAATCACCGCATCCACACTCCAGACATCTTGTAGCATCTTTAACTGCTTGCTCAGGAGTGAAGCCCAGGTTCACTTCATTAAAATTATTCTTTCTTTCCTCAGCAGAAAGGTGAGGCATTGGCGATCTATATTCCTTGGATCTATCCTTATAGTGTTCACTAGTTAGATGCTTTCTTTCAACGACATAAGGTCTTCTATAAGGTATTACATGACCCTCAAGGTATGAGTTGATGACTCCAACAGCTCTCTTTGCATCTCCAATTGCCTTGATTGCTATATTGGCGCCCTCGTTTATTACATCGCCTCCGGCAAATATCCCTTCGACGTTTGTCTGGTAGCTGTTTACATCTACTGCTATAGTTCCTCTTTTTGTCTTTTCCAGAATTTCAAAGCCCTCAAGAGCTGATTCCTGACCTATTGCACCTATTACAAGGTCTACGTCGAGATACTCAAATGCTCCCTCGATAGGAACTGGCTTTCTTCTTCCAGAAGCATCTTCTTCTCCAAGCTCCATCTTCTGTAGCTTCACTCTTGCTGCTTTACCGTTCTCTTCAATTATTTCCAGCGGAGATACAAGGAATTTAAAAATTACGCCTTCTTCTCTAGCTTCCTTGATCTCTATCAGTTCAGCAGGCATTTCCTCCTCAGTTCTTCTATAGAGTATATAAACCTCCTTGGCACCAAGGCGCACAGCAGTACGACAAGCATCCATCGCTGTGTTTCCCCCGCCAACTACTGCAACTCTTTCCCCTATCATCATGTTTTCGTTGATGGTTGCTTTTCTTAGGAAATCTATACCTCCAATAACTCCTGGCAGGTCCTCTCCCTTAACTCTCAAGCTGGTGCTCTTCCAAGCGCCAATTGATATGTAGCAAGAGTCGAAATTATTCCTTATGTAGGAAAGATCCAGCTGTTCTCCAACCTTTACATTATTGACGAATCTGACATTCATCTTTCTTATAATGTCTATCTCTTGATCGATAACATGTCCCGGCAGTCTGTATTCAGGAATACCGTATCTAAGCATACCTCCCATTTCAGGCATTTGCTCATAGATAGTTACCTCATGTCCAGCCACTCTAAGGAAGTAAGCAGCAGAAAGTCCACCAGGACCCCCACCAATTATCGCGACCTTCTTACCAGTAGGAGCTCCCAGCTCAGGCATGAATACATCATCACTTGCTAGGTCAATATCAGCAAGGAATGATTTAAGATAAGCAATTGAGATCGGCTCTTCAACGAGCTGCCTTCTGCAAGCTGTCTCGCAAGGGTGTGGGCATACTCTTCCAATACAAGCTGGTAATGGAAGCTGTTCCTTTATAAGCTTTAATCCTTCTCTGTACTCCATGTTGGCTGCAAGACCTACATATCCCTGACAATCTGTGTATCCTGGACAAGCAAGTACGCATGGAGCTCTACAGTCACCTACGTGATCTGACAATAATAGCTCTAACGCTGTTTTTCTAGAGCTTCTTACTCTATCTGTATTCGTATTAATGATCATTCCATCGGATGCAACGGTAGCACAGGACCTTAAAAGCTTAGGGATCCCCTCTACCTCAACTACGCACAATCCGCAGGAACCGTATATCTCTACCCTTTCATCGAAGCACATGGTAGGGATTTCAATTTTGTTGGCTCTTGCAATGTCAAGTATAGTTTGACCAGCATTACCCTTTACTTCTTTTCCATTTATATTCAAATTGATTACGGACATATTCACCCCCACCTTTCTAGCTTATTTCTATAGCATCAAATTTACAAACTTCATAGCACTTTCCGCATTTGATACAAATATCCTGATCGATCTTATGTATCATCTTAGGTTCACCTGTTATTGCACCTACCGGGCAGTTCCTCTTACACATTCCGCATCCTATACAATTATCGAGTATATCGTATCTAATAAGCGCTTTGCAGGATTTTGACGGACATTTCTTGTCATGTATATGAGCTTCGTACTCGTCCCTGAAATATCTAATCGTACTTAAAACAGGATTAGGAGCCGTCTGACCCAAACCGCACAGCGAACCATCCTTGACTTCAACAGCCAAGCTCTCGAGAAGCTCTATGTCACCAGGCCTTCCCTTACCATCTACTATTCTCTCAAGTATTTCGAGCATCCTCTTCGTACCAAGTCTGCAATGGATGCACTTACCACATGACTCCTTACGAGTGAAGTCCAGGAAGAATCTTGCCATGGAAACCATACAAGTGGAGTCATCCATAACTACCATACCACCTGAACCCATAATAGCTCCAACCTTGCCAAGAGACTCATAATCAACTGTTGTATCTTCTAAATGTGCTGGAATACATCCCCCTGATGGACCACCCATCTGAACAGCCTTAAATTTCTTGTCGTTCAGTATTCCACCACCAATACCATATATGATCTCTTTGATAGGCATTCCCATTGGAACTTCTACCAGTCCGCCTTTTTTTATCTTTCCTGTAAGCGCAAAAACCTTGGTTCCCTTTGATCTGTCTGTACCATAGGCAGAAAAAGCAGCACCGCCCTTTCTTATTATCCATGGAACATTGGCGAATGTCTCAACGTTGTTGATATTTGTTGGCTGACCCCAATACCCTTTTTGTGCTGGGAATGGAGGTTTAAGTCGAGGCATTCCCCTTTCACCCTCAAGAGATGCTATCAGGGCTGTTTCCTCACCACATACAAAGGCTCCGGCACCAGCCTTTATTCTTATATCAAAATTGAAGCCTGTTCCAAAAATACCTTTACCTAGATATCCAGCTTCCCTTGCTTGCTTGATAGCAATATCAAGCCTCTTTATCGCAAGAGGATACTCAGCTCTTACATAAATGATTCCTTCCTCAGCCCCCATAGCGTATGCGCCAATAGCCATTCCCTCAAGCAGCCTGTGCGGGTCTCCTTCAAGTATGGATCTGTCCATGAATGCTCCTGGATCGCCCTCGTCAGCGTTACATACCATGAACTTTGGTGTGGACTTCTCTCTATAAGCAGCATTCCATTTGAACCAGGTTGGGAAGCCTGCTCCTCCTCTTCCCCGAAGTCCTGATTCCTTCATTTCTTCGATTACCTGCTCCTGAGTCATCTCAGTCAGGCACTTCTTAAGGGCTTCATAACCCCCTCTTTCTATGTACTCCTCAAGTCTTTCAGGATTTATTATTCCACAGTTTTCAATAGCTATCCTTACTTGCTTTCCAAGCGCCTCCTCATCTACTGATGATATTTTATGTGAGGTTTCTTCCTCCTTAGATAAAGCCTTTTGAACAAGACCAAGGACATCGTCTCCGGAAACCTTCACATATCTTTCCAGATTATTGTTTTCATCATAGATGTCAACTATAGGTTCAAGATGGCACATACCAACGCAGCCTGTTATCTCAAGATCGATATCAAGTCCGTTGTTTTTCACCTCACTGTCCAGGACATCGTATACTTTTCTTGCACCAGCTGCGATTCCGCAGCTGCCAAGCCCGACGACAACCTTCATTTAATTTCCCTCCCTTTGAGCCATAGTGACCTTTCTCAGGCTCCTAAGAATTTCTTTCGTTTTCTGAGGCGTCAAGCTTCCATAGGTTTCCCCGTTAATCATCATTACCGGAGAAAGACTGCAGCAACCAAGACAGGCAACATTATTAAGTGTAAAAATATTGTCTTCAGTTGTCTCGCCATTTTTTATACCCAGCTCTTCGTTTATTGCCTCCTCGATGTTGTCTGCACCATTTACATGACAAGCTGTGCCCTTACAAAGCATTATCAGGTTCTCGCCAACGGGGTTTAGCCTGAACTGAGTGTAAAAGGTAGCTACACCGTAGATTTGAGAGCTGTATATACCAGTCTCTTTTGATATGTATTCCAGTACTGACATTGGGAGGTACCCATAGGTTTCCTGTGCATATTGAAGAATAGTTATGAGACTTCCCTTAACCTCCTTATACTTGGCAATGACCGAATCCATCTTGGAGAGATCAACAGCCTCATCAAGGAAGTGGGTCTTAAGTTCCTTTGCTCCACAGCAGCCCACAATACCAACTCCTTTGCTTTTAGATATAGTTCAACAAATCCATTATATAATAAAGAGTCTGAATAAACAATCTAAAGAGTCGTTATATAGATAACATTCAATTTCCATATAAAGTAAATTTTAATACTCTTGTAAATAAGCCATATCCAAGTATAGCACTAGGAATTTAGATGTCGATTTTGCAGGATTTAAAACAAAATAATTCATCCGGGCAAGCCGGATGAATTTTAATTACCAGATATCGATGCACCTCTTACTAGAATACTTGGTGATCCAAAATGACCATTGCCAGGAAGTGTAAACCTTAAATCTGAGCCGATGCTTTCAATGCTTTCAAGTACTTTGAAGAAATTTCCCGAGATCGTTATTCCGTTGACAGGTTTGCCCTTGACTCCATTTTTTATTCTGTAGCCCATCGCCTGTACTGAGAAATCTCCTGATACTGTATCAAGACCCGAGTGTAAACCCGCTACAGAGGTAATGAAAATTCCATCATCAGCTTTTTTTAAAAGGTCTTCCAGGGAGCTGTCACCTGGCTCCAAGTAGACATTTGTCGGACTTATGCCTACCGCTGCTTTATAAGATGTTCTAAAGCCATTTCCAGTGGATTCTTTTCCATCCTTTGATGCAGACCTTAGATTGTAAAGGAAGGTCTTTAATACTCCCTTTTCTATGATCAGCTTCTTTGAAGTCGGTATTCCTTCATCGTCAAATGGTGTTCCAGAGAAGCCATCCTCATGGAATGGATCATCCCAGATCGTTATATTTTTCGTTGCAATAACTGTTTCAAGTTTCCCTTTAAGTCCTGACAATCCCTTCTGTACATTATCAGCAGCAAATACTGGGAAGAAGGCTTCCAGAATTTCAGCAAATACATTAAATCTCAAGACAACTGGATACATACCGCTGTCAACAGGTGAGGCACCCAGCATAGAAAGCGCTTCCGAAGCAGCCTCATCAGCCATATCCTCAATATCCAGGCTTCCTGGGTCTCTGAAAATCCTAAAGCTCGTACCAGTTTTGGTGTCATTCTCCTGCTTTGCAACTACAGATATATAAGCAAATCCACCCTTCGATTGGTAGTTAAGGTCAACTCCCTTATTATTCAAAATGCTTCTGCTGGATCCAAATTCCTGGTACAAGCACTCCTGAACTGTTTTTATCCTCTCATCTCTAGAAATAGTAGATTTCTCAAGCTTAAGCATAATTTCTATCTTATCGTCTGTAGTCAAATCAGAGAATTTGCCATTATTATCCGGCAAGGAAGGATAGATAAGTCCTCCTTCTGTTAAGCTTAGCACTGAGTCAGACTCTACATCCTCTGCACTCCCAAGTGCTCCCTCGATAAGTATATCAATTGACTTATCATCAATTGCTTCAGTGTAAGAGTAACCTGGCGAGCCTGCTCTTATACCTCGCAGTGAAATTCCTGATGTGTTTGAAAATCCATATTTGTCAAGCTCCCCATTGAAAATTCCAATTTTCTTAGTCTCACTATCAATCCTGTAGAGCTCTGCTTCATCAAATTTGGTCATAGATTTTTGGAATACCTTGTCTGAAAAATCCTTAAAGTCCACTATTCATCACCATTCCTTCCACCTACGGTGAGCTCACTTACTCTTATCATAGGTTGACCTACGTTAGCTGGGATAGAACCGCTTTCAGCTCCGCACATGCCCTGACCTAATGAAAGATTGTTGCCAACAGCATCAATAAGCTCAAGTACCTTTACTCCATTACCAACAAGAGTAGCTCCTCGCAAAGGCTTGGTTATTTTCCCATCCTTAATAAGATAGCCCTCCATAACAGCAAAATTGAAGTCGCCTGTAGCAGGATTTACGCTGCCTCCTCCAAGGCTCTTTGCATACAGGCCATATGGGGTTGAAGCAATTATGTCCTGTGGGTCAGTACTGCCACCTGCTATGAAGGTATTGTTCATCCTAGAGGTAGGAGAAAATTTGTAGGATTGTCTCCTAGCTGATCCTGTGGAACCCATGCCCATTCTTTTCCCATTAAGTCTGTCAACCAAATATGACTTAAGGACTCCATTTTCAATTAAGATATTTCTCCTTGTTGGCGTGCCCTCATCATCGATCCCTGTCGTACCCCACCCATTCTTTATCGTTCCATCGTCTATCGCAGTTACAAGTGGTGATGCAACAAGCTCACCTATCCTGTCTCCAAAAGCAGAAACACCCTTGGATACGAATGAGGCTTCCAAAGCATGCCCACACGCCTCATGGAATAATACCCCCCCAAAGCCGTTATCTATTATAACTGGCATCGCACCGCCTTGAGCATATGAGCCGTGTATCATCTCAACTGCTATCCGCGAGGCTTCTCTTGCAATTTCCTCAACAGGATTTATTGTATAAAACTCAAATCCCATTGATGATCCAGGTGCATTATAGCCCTGCTGCATTTCTCCGTTGAGCGATGCAACTGAAGCAACCGCAAATCTGGTCCGAATCCGCTTATCAGTAGCCCAAAGGCCTTCAGAATTGGCAATCAGGATATCCTGTTCCTCTTCTAAATAGCTTGTTGTTACCTGAGTTATCAGTTCGCTGTAATTCTTCGCTGATTCATAGGCTCGGATCAGAAGCTCAAGCTTTGTAGACCTTGGTGTATCGAACAATCTCTTAGCTACAGGATTGTAGCATGGAGTATCTTGCTTAATAAATTTGATTTCTCTATGCCTGACTTCCTTAAGTGACTGAGCTGCTTCTTCAGCAAGTCTGATAAGATTGTCTTCAGTTGAATCGTTTGTATAGGCATAGACACTCTTTAAGCCATTTATTATCCTAATACCTACCCCGTAATCTCGTCCGGAAAGGCTGTCCTCTACGCGACCACCGACAGTTCTTATATTCCCCGTCAATTTATCCTCTGCGAAAATCTCTACAAATTCAGCACCCTTCATCAGAGCAGCATTAATTGAATTGCTTACTATTTTCTCACTAAGCATCTAATTCCCCCTTAAGCTTATCCTGCAATTCCACAATTGACAAAGTGGAAATGTCTTCTGGTATGATTTCAAGAAGCTCCACTATTTCTCTAAGCATTACCTCATTGTCCACCTCGATCTCCATATAGGGAAACGGGTAGGTTCTTTGATCCCATACGTCAATATCAAGTCTAGCTCCATTTAGAAGATAGGAAGTCCTATCTTTGATGCCAACTGAAACCTTATTAAAGCCTAGGTCCATCAATAGGGTAAGCATGGTTTTACTATCATCGATTCTAACGTTCAACTCGACGTTTTCTCTAAGAGAGGAATTTTTAAGTTTCTTTTTCAGTGTCAGCTCTGCAAATCCATCCCCCGATATAAGGTCTGTCGCCTCCCTTATTCTGAGATAAGCATCCATATAGGATTTTATTGGCCTTGTATCAGAGTCTAAGAGTGTATTCGTTTGTTTCTCTCTTCCAATAAGCTTACCCCCCAGCTCAATGATTTTTTTCTCCATTGATGTTGGGTCGATGTTAAGGATCTTAACCTCTAACTCCCTGGTCATATCAAAACACCAGCCATCGTCTTCCTATCCACTAATGAAAATGCCTCCTGATCACAAATCAAGGTCACATCAGGGTGTAAAAGCAACAATGAAGCAGGAAGCCATGTTGAAATAACTCCAGAATTAAGTATCTGACCAATTGCCTCCGACTTTCCCTCACCGTTTGCTAGGAGGATTATTTTTTTTGCCCTCATAATACTTCCAATGCCCATTGATACTGCTTCAGTAGGTACCTTCTCCCTGGATTCAAAAAACCTCGAGTTATCCTCTATAGTTTTTTTACTCAAGCTAACAGGACCAGTCCCAAGATTCAGCTCTTCTGCAGGTTCATTGAATGCGATGTGACCATTGGAGCCGATACCAAGGACCTGAAGATCGATCCCGCCAGCATTTTCTATCATCTTGTCATACATCCTTCCATAGGCTACAGGATCCTTGGCTAAGCCATCAGGAACATGAGTGCTGTCGTTTTTGATATTGATATGATCAAAGAGATTGCTTTTCATAAAGTAATTGTAGCTGTCCTTGCTGGATTCTCCCAGACCAATGTATTCATCCAGATTAAATGTAGTGACCATGGAGAAATCCAGTCCGGTCTTCTCATACCTTTGGATCAGTTCCTTATATGTCCCGATGGGTGTTGATCCAGTTGCCAGCCCCAGCACTGCACTATTTTTTGCAGTCAATAATTCTTCGATCATATCTGCTGCTTTCTTACTCATTTCTTCATAATTATCTACAAGTAATATTTTCATTGTCTACCTCCAAAATTTGCTTAAGTCTAAATTCCAGATAATCACTGGATACCAGATGAAGCTCCATCCCATCTAAGCTTCCTTCAACTGAATACTTGTGCCCTTCAGCATGTAGATGACCGTAGATGCATATATCAACTTTATATTTGTTCATAATGTCTATAAATTCATTAGGCCTTAGCTTGTTGTCGAACGGAGGATAATGGATCATCACAATTCTGGTAGTACACTCTCTGTCTATGGCCAAAAGCGAAGACTCTAATCTTGCCAGTTCTCTCTTGAAAATCTTTTCATCTCCCTCGCTAAATCCCTCAGAATCCCTGGACATCCAACCACGAGTTCCAGCTATGCCTACATTATTATATCGCTCTGCTGTATTCCTCATAAACCTTATCGTTCGGAGTCCAAGACCATCAAGCTTCGACATACTTTCCCACCAGTAATCATGGTTCCCCTTGATTATAAGCTTTTCTCCGGGGAGAGAGTCAATAAGCCTTAGATCAGGCTCAGCATCTGCGAGCCTTAAACCCCAGGAAACATCTCCCGGGATAAGAACCAGATCTCCTTCTTTGACCTGTTCCTTCCAGTTATCAACAATCTTCTTTTCATGTCCGATCCATCTATCACCAAAAATATCCATGGGCTTTTCCCCTGAATGGTCTAAATGGAGATCTCCTATAGCAAATATCATCTTAGCACCTCTGGATCAAATAAGTTCAATTCTATTATAACTTTCTCCAAGTTTTGCAAGTAATTCAAGTTCTCTTTCCTGACTGGTAAAAAGAAGCACCTGCCTCCCCTTGGATTCCTCTGCAATGTATGATAGTGCACCCTCAAGCCTTTTTGAATCGTATTGCTGGAAGCATTCATCAAGAAATAGCGGTGTGCCCTTAGGCACTAAACTGTTAATTATCCCCAGCCTCAATGCCAAATATAATTGATCAGCAGTACCTCCGCTTAATTCATCTATTGCCAGCATTCTCCCGTTTGAATCATCTAATATTCGTGCATTAAGCATCTGGTCAACTCTGGCTTTGTCATAGGTACCATTTGTTAGTTTTTTTAGGATTTTACCGATTTCAATATTTAAGACAGGTGCAAAATCTCTATGGAGCTCTCCTGACAACTTTCTGATCCTTTCGGATGCAAGTTCAATTGCTTTTCTTTCAGTTTCGAGGTCCTTTAGCTGCTTCTCAAGGACTCCCCTCTCCTCTTCGAGTTCAATCACACCGTTCAGGTTCTCCTCGTAGGAGCTTAATCTGCCCTCGAGTTCCCTAAATTCGAGTTGACCTTGTATAAGCTTTTCCTGTAGGGTCTGCAATTCCAGCTTAATGCTATCCTCTTCCAGGGGTGATACATACTCAAGCTGATCCTCAATAGATACCTCGACTGCTTCGAAAGACAAAGAGTCTATTTCCTTAGTTAGAATATCCAGCTCTGTCATTTTATGACTGATCTCATCTAAAATCCTGTAATAAAGTCCCTTATCCCTAATACCTGCCTTTAGATCCATTACATCAGTCACACCGCACGATGACAGTATTTCCAAAAGCTGTCTTTCAAGTGTCGAGAGCTCTGAAAGTTCCAGCTTTCTTCTATCCTCAATAGCCAGCATCATCTGTTCCAATTCACGTCTTTGACTTCCATTGAATGACCTTGAAGCTTTTTCATACTTTGCACTTTCAAAAGCCTCTAATAGATCCTTTAGGTCTTTCTTTCCATGTTCCTGTAATATCACGTTGAGTCGTTCAATCTGAGTTAACTCTTCAAGCTTTTTTTTAAGACTTCTTGTCGATGTGATATAAAAGTATAAATATAATATAGCGGCAATCAGTATAGGCTGGATATATGGTATCATACCTCTATCCCCCAATAAATAAAAAGCTAAGATTGCTATTAAATAAGTACCGCTTGTAATGAAAGTAAAAATTATAGCCCTTCTCTTTTTGACCCTCAAGAATTCGATGTCCTTGCCTACGGATTCTGCATTTCCTTTCCCAATAGCAGTTTCTAGCTGAAGCGCCCGATGCCCATCCTCTATAAGCTTATCCATCTCGATGCTATTGTCATTGTGATCAAGAATCTGTAATGCCCTGTCCTGCAAAGCTCCCCATTGTTCATCTAATCCTAAGATCCGCTCTCTTGATATCATGATCTCTGCTTCAAGTCTGTTGCAGTCCTCAAGATCTTCTTCTCTAAGCTCCTTTGTTGACTCAATTATGCTGCATTTGTACTCAAGCTCCCTTATACTCATCTGGATCAGATCGATCTGCTTCTGAAGTTCAAATCTTCTGTCTCTAGCAATAATAGAAAGCTTTGACTTCAAAAGCTTGGCTCTCTTTTCAAGTTCGCTTATCTTTATGGAGAGTTCTCTTTTTTGGAGCATAGTATTTGCATAGCGGTCCTTAGAATCATATAGCTCTGACAATCTACCGTTTACTTCCTCGAATCTTTTAGATAACTGACCAAATACCGTACGAGATGATCTGCCAGTCCCTATTTCTGAGGCTTTTTTATCCAGTAACCTTAAGGCTTTGTCGACGGAGACCGCTGCTTCACCAGAGGTAGATGCATTGATTATTTTATCCCTGATTTCCTCTGAAAACCTAGAGTCTGTATCGATTCCTCTTTGACCAACATAGATAGTATTATTAAATACATTGCTGCTGATCCCTATGAATTGATATCCAGGTTGTGCGATCCTCCCAGAGGGTCCAAGATTCATTCGGTCTGTTACGTTCTCTCCCGTCGCTTCTTCTATTATTTTTGTTTCCTCTTTCCCTTTAACAAAGCTTCTTTCAATAATGTACAGGATGCCTTCTTTCTCCAGTATCGCCCTGCCTCCATATGAGTCTCCGTGCCATGGAGTATACCTGGAATGTTCAGGACTGTACAGTGTAGACCTCACGCCTGGTTTAAGAAATCCGTAAAGTATACCTCCAAGGAAGCTATGAATAGTTGTTTTCCCGCTTTCATTTGGCCCGTAAATAACATTCAAGCCATTCTCAAATTTAACTTTAATATTTTTTAACTTTCCAAAGGCCTTAATATCAACCTCTTTTATCAACATCTGCCGTTCCTCCTTCCAGCAGAGCTTCGAGTCCCGTGAAAAGTGCTTTTCTGCCTAAGGCAGATGTTAGCTCATCCTCTGAAAATGACTTGATAAATGCACCAATAAGGTTTCCATTATTTAGCTCCTGAAGCTCCTTTAGATCTATATCAGGGGATGATCTATCCATAATCTCTAAATGGTAGCAGTCTCTTACCAGCTGTTCCACCAAAGCTTCAGACTTGAAATGAAGTGGTGAATACCCAGACAAAACGATCCTATGGAAATTTTCTTTCCCAGAATCTAGTATCATCTTCAGAGCCATTTCTGTGATCTCACTTAAGCTCATATCTCCTTTGAGCTTAAGCTGATGGATATGAAAGCTTCTCAAGCTGAATGGTATAAATTGAAACATTGATTCCCTATCTAACTCTCCAAGGATAAAGCCTCTTTCACCAGTTTCCCCAAAATCTAGTCCCTCGAGAGAGCCACAATACGCAATATTTTCTGAAACGAACATTGGCTTGTGTATATGTCCAAGAGCAATATAATCCATTCCGAGTGTTTCTAAATGGTTTTTATTAAGAGCCATGTACTTACTTGCTCCAAGGACATCCCCATGAAGCATGAGGATATTTTTGCTGCCATCCACCCTCTGTAAACTCTTAAGCAGATCAACAGGGTCTACTGATTTTTTCCAGCTAACGCCATGTATTGTTAATCCTAGGTCATAAAAGCTTATCGATTGTACCTCTGTTCCCTTCAATACTGTAACATTGCTGCTGAATTCCCAGTTAGAAAGCAATGAATCAAAAGATAGTATATCGTGGTTTCCTGCAATAATTACGAACTTTATTCTCTCGGAATATCTAAAAAGCTCAGAAAGCCTATACATGTCTTTTCGGGTAAAATTATCCTCTTCAAGCAGGTCTCCTGATATCATTACTACATCGATATTCTCATCCATTGCGTAAGAAATAAGCCGCGTAAATGTGCTCCACAGCTCCTCTCTCCTCCTTCTACCCTTATCAGGTCCAAAGGATACATTAGTAAATCTAAATCCAAGGTGTATGTCACCCGTATGAATGAATCTAGTCATCTGCTCCTCCGGTCTCTTAAATATTCCTGAAGGTTCGAACCTCCAGCTTATTCATTAATCCCTTTATGTCAGACATATCAACCTCTCCAGATCTCCTGAAGCAATGAATGAAACTGGCGGCGGTTCCAAGTCTGAACATCGTCTCCTCATCATAGCCTCTAGTCATTGCCAGGGCAATTCCTGCAAGCAAGTAACCGTAGTTAGAACTGCAGTGCTCTCTTTCGATTGATGGTATTTCCAGCCTATAGCCTCTTTCTTCAGTAAGAACAATAGCTCCCTTTTCTCTCAGGTCTATAAAAACATACTCAATATCTCTATCAAGCAAGTACCTGCAGGCCTTTATGATCTCTGAATCATATTCAAGCTTGAGATGTGTTAGGTTTTCAAGGCTCTCCAGATCTGTTGCAATAAGGTATGGACTGCTTTCTACTGACTGTACAAGATCTCTACCTCTTAATGCCACTAGCGACTTTCTCCCAAATTGCCTAGTCATAACTATCATTTCATCAAGCATCCCTTCCTGAAGGTTATGAGGCATGGTTCCGGTAATACAAACAAATTCGCAGGTATTTAAATGTTCCTTGAAGTGCCTGATATAAACAACAGACTCTTCTTTTGACAATCTGGGTCTAATTTCAGATATCAATGTCTGACCATCACTGTAATGTATAAATAATTGCTCACCAGTTGGTTCCTTTATATCTACGAAATCATTGATGATCCCAGAATCCTCCAAATAATCTTTGACGATTTCCCCAGAATGTCCTCCTGAGATACTACAAACCAAGGCTTCCTCGTTCATGATCCTAAGCATCAGAGCAAGCTCGATCCCCTCTCCTCCGGGAAATACATCTATTCTCTCAGGAGTCAATGCTCCAGTATGATCCTTTCTAAAAGGAATCTTGATCCTTTTCCTCAAAACAGGATTCAAATCCACAGACAATATCATGATTTACACCTCCCATTAGCTTATTATACCCTTCACACTGGCTAATTGGCAATTGTCATTGATATTTGAGCATTGAAAACAACCCTTTATAATTATATAATGAAGGTGACTTTAGGAGGGATCTATATGTTTGATGAGTATGGGCTTTCTGGCCAATTATCCGCTTTTGTACTTAAGTATGCTGACCAAAAAGGTATAATCAGTAAGGTTAGTTCAATTCTTGCTGCTCATGATGTAAATATAGCTAATATGAGAGTTGAGAGAACTGGTGATTTTGCGGTTATGGTCTGTGAGCTGGATTGTCCTTTGAGTAAGGAGATCACGGACGAGATATCTGGACTTAGCGAAATTAACTGGTCTTGGTTTTACAAACCTGAAAATGAATAGAGAAGTAACACATCCTAAATATTGGGAGGCTTCTTATGAACATTAGTGAACAGCTTGAAAAATATGTAAATGACTCAAGTTCAATAGGGACTTATCTTAACTCAAATATTGAAATTGACAAAACTGCGATAAACTACATTGAATCTTTGAAGGGATTCCTTAAGGATCATAGGGTTTTAACCACTGAAGAGTGGATAAAGACCCTTTTTGACTATGCTGTATCTAAGTCCTACGCTCACAAGATAACCTCCCGCGTTGAGCTGGAGCTCATAGAGCTGTATGAGGCCGTCTTGTCAGGACTAAGAGAAATCAACGGTTATTCACATCTTGATTACCCTCTAAGCGATGCTACTAGTGAATTTGATGTTTTTAGATCAGCATATATAGATCGCTTCATTTTTGAGATGATGCAACTGGATATGGCAGCAACAGGCCATAATACCCTTGAACATGTTCTTGGAGTCAAGGATGTGGCTATGCATGTCGCCTTACAGCTAAAAGATCTTGGACTTCCCATTGATTTGGGTATAGTACTGGGATCAAGTCTAGGCCATGATATTGGGAAATATGGAGTTACTGAACATGAGCAGCAACGAGTTCCATATCTCCATTACTATTACACCGAGCAGTGGTTCAAGGAGCTTAAGCTGGATAGAATAGGCCATATAGCAACTAACCATTCAACCTGGGATCTTGAGCTTGAGACTCTACCTCTTGAATCTCTTGTTTTGATCTATGCAGATTTCCGTGTGAAAAATAGATTTGAGAACGGCAAACTTGAAATGTATACGTTCACTCTAGAGGAGTCTTTCCAGGTAATACTTGATAAACTAGATAACGTAGATGCAGCCAAGGAAAAGAGATACAAGAGAGTGTACAATAAGCTTAAGGATTTTGAGGAGTACATCAAGGAGCTTGGAGTGGACACTACTCTTAATGGCAGTATCAAGCCAAAGGGTCAGGTATATTGGAGTTTGCTTAAGGGAGAGGACATTGTACGATCAGTTAAATACAAAGCTATAGAAAACAATGTTTACCTGATGGCCAATCTTGTAAATCAGGACAGGTTCCTGGAAATACTTGAGGAGGCACGAAGCCAGGCAAACTGGAGGAGATTGAGGCTTTATATTGAAATCTTAAAGGAATACTCGACCTATCTAACTCAGAAGCAAAAGGTACTTGTGCTTCACTTCCTGACAGACCTTATGCTCCATAAGGAGGAGGATGTCAGAAAGGAATCTTCAGAGCTTATCGGTAGGATCCTTTCAAACTATGATGAGGAATACAGGAAGGAGCTTCCCGATTCGGTAGTTATGAACCGACCTGATGAAACTAGTGAGGATCTACTTGAAAAGCTGCTGACTGATCTGTTGTACCCAAGCTATAAACTTGCTGATTCGCAAAATGAATGGCTTTATAACCTAAAGTTGATCATCAAATCTGTATTCGAATTTTGCCAAAAAGAAAAATATCCAATTTACTTCGATAAGCTCAATAGCTTCTACCAAGGCTGCGACAGTCTGACACCAATAGCTCAGTTCTATCTTGTGCAGACAATAAACTACCTACCACATGAGAGTATGGATAATGACCGGAAATCTGAGCTATATCGCTATATACTCAAAAAAATATCATCTGCAAACACAAATATTCGTTTGAGTGCTCTTGACAGGACCTTCGAGATAGTTTCCAAGTTTGAGGACGAAAAACTGAGTATTCCACTTAGAGAACATCTTGCAAGTAGATTGGAAAAATCGATCATACCTGCTGAAAACTATCTCAGGTATATTCTTTCTATGAAGCTAAAAATGGCTGAGGAGAGCATTTCAGTCTTCAGAGCAAATTATTATTCTGATCAGGCTAATGTATCTGAGCTGTTTCTTGAGAATTTAAAGACAGCAACTGGCTGGACCAACAAGAAAATCAACATTGATATTCTATATGACCAGGTCAGAAAGAATCCTAAGACCACGGGTATCCATACAGCAATCCACCTTTGCAATCTCTTAAAGGTTAGTGCGGTAGAAAGAGTACGTAACTACAGTGGTTATACGTTACTCAATATCATCCCTCTTCTCTCTCTTGAGCAGAGGAATGATGTTGCAATAGAGCTTTTAAGAGCACTTGAAATGGACAGCTATCAGTTTACTAAGTTCATTCCGGAATATCTTGGACATCTTTTCTTGTTCCTTCCTCCAAAGGAGCTTGATGAAATAATCGATGACCTGGAGGACAAGATCAGAGTCTCTAGACCTCAAACTGTAATCCTCCTGCTTAACACAATTGGAACAGCTATAGTCAATTATCCCATATATAAAAATCTTTTCCCTGAGGATTTCAGCAGGAATATCACCAGGCTTTACAGACTACTTGGTCTTCTTTTAGTGCCAATTTCATCTTATAAGCTAGAAATCAAAACCGAGGCTTTGAGAGTGATTGCATCTACAGTATTCAACTCTGAGAAGCTTTCACTTGAGGATAAGTTCGCTGTATTCAGAAGAGTAGGTAAAAAGCTGTTGACATTGATCGAGGATGCCAGAGAAAATGCATTCGTATTTTACAATAATGCCGCATCTCTCAATCACATCTACAGATTCATTTCTGAATATGAGTTCGAGCTAGGAGATATGGACATTGAGTCAGAGGAGGATGTAGTATTCTTCCCAGGGTCATTCGATCCATTCAGCTTAAGCCATAGGGAGATCGCCAAGGAGATTCGTAATCAAGGCTTCGAGGTTTATCTTGCTGTAGATGAGTTTTCATGGTCCAAGAGAACAGAAGCTCACCAATTTAGAAGAAATATAATCAATATGAGTATTGCTAAGGAGGATGGGATCTACCTGTTCCCGAGAGAAATACCTATCAACATAGGTAACGATCAGGACATGAAGAGATTAAGATCGATATTTGGCAAGAGAGAGGTATACCTGGCTGTAGGCTCAGATGTTTTGGTAAATGCTTCTTCCTATAGAGGAGACAGGGAAATACTTAATTTCTCTCATGTCATTTTCGACAGAAAGACGGATCAAAACCATATAAACGAAACAGATAAACTGGAGTCTTCAATCTCAAGGATTAAGGGCAATGTGGTAAAGCTTTCTCTTCCGACCCAGTACGAGGATATCAGCTCAACCAAAATACGAGAGAACATAGACAAAAACAGGGACATTTCTAAGCTGATAGACCCTATGGCGGCAGATTATATATATAATTTTGGACTATATTTGAGAGAGCCGCTTTATAAAACTCTACTTGAGACTAAAACGGTAGATATTGAAGTACACAGAAATCTTAGCAGCGAGCTGCTTGATTATCTGATAGGTCATTTTGGAGATAGAATCGATGTAGATGGTCTTGTAGAAATAAGAGATAAGCTAAGCTACAGAATAATACTCCTTATGGACACTGAAACCAATTCACCTCTAGGCTTTTCGGCATTTTATTGGGTTCGCCACAGTATGTTGTTTGATGAATTCAAGGATCAGGATACAACTGAGTTCGTAAGGAACAATGCAAAGGGTCGTACTGCTTTTATCTCATGTATGTTTGCTAAGGATGATGATGACAACCTTATGGATATGATCCTCAACGAGACGCTATCCATAGCACTTAACAGAGATTACAACTACGCTCTATACAGCAATACGATGATCAGGGGAAGGAATGAAAAGGCTGAGGAATTCTTGGAGCTTCAAGGCTTTATCATGACGCCGTTTACTCATAGGGGCTCTCCAATCCTTATGGTCGATATGAATAATCCGGTCAGCCTTAACCTAGACCTGGAGAACACTCTAAAGTCTCCCTACGACGAGGATCCTAGGATACAAAGAGTAGTTCATGAATCAAGAAAAAAATTAAAGAAAGTTCTTGCAGAGCTTTACCCTGGAGAGCTGCTCATATCATTCAATAGAGATATGGTCTACTCTAAGCTGATACAAAAAATATGTGACGAAAATGAAGTTCCAGTAATTGACTCAGGTAAAAGGCAGCTTGGCGGGAAAATGTGTGTTCCCTTCGGGATTATTCTTAACAACTCAATCATTCCCAATACAGTAACTAAAACACTCCATACCGAGAGGATTTTTGCACCTGATATCCAAAGCTTTACAGTTGGACATTTCCCAAACTACCTTACCCTGGAGGAACAATGTAAAACTATTAAGTCCTTCAACAGACCAGTAATACTACTTGATGACCTTCTGCACAAGGGATACAGGATAAAAATTGTTGAGCCTCTCTTAAGGAATGAAAACATTGAGATATCAAAGCTGTTAGTTGGGATCTTGTCTGGCAAAGGAAAAGAGATCGCCGAAATTAGAAATCTAAATGTTGATTCAGCTTATTTCGTACCTAACCTAAAGTTATGGTTTAATGAGAGTGGTCAATATCCCTTCCTTGGTGGAGATATGGTAAAAAATGATTATCTGGAGAATAATCTGATTCCAAGCATAAACTTTATCCTCCCATATGTATCGCCAAGGTTCATAAAGGTCAAGAGTCAGGAGAGTATATATCGAATGTCGGAGGTATCCTTAAGAAATACCATGGATATTTTTAAGGCGATAGAAAGACTATATCAGGAGATCAACGAGAAGAACTTGACAATAGCATCTCTTGGTGAGGTAATCCATATCCCAAGGTATCCAGATCTCGAGAGGAGCATTGGTGAAAAGCGACATATGAAGCCATCTGCATCGATCGAAATGGATCTGGATTACCTGAAAAGACTTGAGCATACTCTTAGAGGGCATGTGAGGTGATTACTTTGTATTATTACAAATCAAATGAAAGCTTTTTGTTTTCCACGAAGCCTTACGAGGAATTTGAGGTTATTGACGAAAGCTCAGTGAAAAACCATGGAAGCACAATATATTTTATTATTGACAAGGATCCTCTCCTTTCGAGAAGGGGATTTAAGGCAATGTCAATTTCTCAGCTCAATGATACGGCTGAAGGCATAGATGTCCTTGAAAAAAAAGAAGTCGTAGTGGATTTCCCAAAATGGGTCAGAAAGAAGGTTGAGTCTGGAAACGTAAAGGTAGTGAATAGCAGCTACCCCAATTGGAGAGACGAACTTTCTCACCTTCCTGAAAAGTGGAGGATCAATATACTGGCATTGGGTGATGTTGGCAGCACACTTGCAATTGGTCTTCGGCTTCTGGGAAAGAATATATCTGTAATTGGGCTTTACGATAGAAGTCCTGAAAAGCAAAAACGATGGGAATACGAACTGGGACAAATCAGGAGACCCTTCGATGAACAAAGCTTTCCAACTGTTGTGAGTATCACAGAAAATGAGCTTTTTGAATGTGATATGTTTGTATTCTGCGCTTCAAAGGGGATACCTCCCGTTGGTTCAGTTGTAAATGATGTAAGAATGGCGCAATTTGAAGGCAATAAGGACATAATCAGTAAGTATGCAAGAATGGCAAGAGACAAAGGATTCGATGGATATTTTGCAGTGGTAAGCGACCCTGTTGATCCTTTATGCAAGGCTGTTTTTCTGGAAAGCAATACTAATGAAAATAGAATTCTGGATTTCAGAGGAATAGCTCCAAACAAGATCATTGGTTTTGGTCTTGGAGTCATGAATGCAAGAGCAGCTTTTTACGCTGAAAAAGATGATTCCATAAGTAATTATTTAAATGACGGTCAGGTTTTTGGCCCACACGGGAAGGGGCTTGTAGTTGCAAACAGCATGAATAATTATGACAATGAGAAATCAATACATCTGACGGAAAAAACTGTGAATGCAAATCTTGAAATAAGAGCTTTCGGATATAAGCCATACGTCGCTCCCAGCCTTTCCTCGGGTAGTCTCTCAATAACCGCTGCAATACAGGGAGATTATTTTTATGGTTCATCTCTTATGGGTGATATCTTTATGGGAGCGAAAATAAGATTGACCAATTCTGGGCTCGAGGTGCCCCAATACAGTCTCCACCCCTTGCTTAAGGAAAGACTTCAGGAAACCTACAACGGATTAAGGAGCATTATATGAGACAACTAACTGTAATAGTACCCTCTGAGCCCGGTAGATTGCTAAAAGAGATGATCTACAGGGCTGTAGGGGATAATCCCCACAGGATAGTCAAGGGAACTGCAGATCTTCCTGATCTTACTGAAAACGATATCCTGTTTGCTATTGAGCTAAATCCAATTGGAGTAAACCCTGAGATGAACTCTATTTTAGAAAAATTATGGCTTAGGGGAGAGTCCTCACTACATGGCTCCAGAGGTGGTATCTTGATTCATAGCGCCTTCAATTCATTTACAAAGACAGCATCACAGGACATAATCTACCTGGCAAACCAGCTTGGTTGCTTATTCCCTGGAAGACCAACAATTGAGGCCAATGAAAATCTGGATAATTTTCAGCCAATGGAGAAAATTTACAAAATGCCTCTTGAAGAGATTTGTCTTCTAAAATGCGAGGAGCTTGGCAGACGACTCGTGTCTACTCAGGAGTACTTTAGGAATAAGAGTATTTCTGTGCTCCACTCCTCCAATAAGGGCACCTCGAACACACTCCAGCTATGGGATCTGGTACGAAAAAATCTAAATGGTGTCGATATTAACGAGGTATACCTTGGGAATGGAAATATAACCGACTGCAGAGGCTGCAGTTACAAAACATGCAAATACTTTGGGAGGCAATCAAAGTGCTTCTACGGAGGCATCGTCGTTGAAGAGGTATATCCGGCAATAAGCAATTCTTCAACTTTGATAATGCTTTGCCCAAACTACAACGATATGCTAACTGCAAATATTGTAGCAACGATAAACAGACTTACTGCACTTTTCCGTAAAACAAAGTTCTATGATAAAAAGCTTTTCTCAGTTATCGTATCCGGTTATTCCGGGGGAGATGCACTGGCAAAGCAGCTTATAAGCAGCTTGAACATGAATAAGACATTTGAACTTCCGCCAGCATTCTCTCTGCAGGCAACTGCAAATGACCCTGGCTCCATCCATAGAATAGAGAATATCGAGGACAAGGCAAGAGAATTTGCAGAGCATATAATGAAAAACATATAGAAAACCGCCGGCTATCATACCGGCGGTTTTATTTATATTTGAAGCTCTATTTCCCCTTTACTTATCCTATTGGACAGATCTAAGATATTTTTCTCAATAATATCTATAACCTTGTGGAATTCCTCATCTGGGTTACCTGAAGGATCATCCAGGCCCCAATCCTCCTCATATTGGCTAGGAAGGAATGGGCATATGACATTGCAGCCCATCTTTACGACAATATCTATCTCAGGCAGCTCATCTAAAAGCTTTGAATGCTGGGTCTCTTCCATATCAATAGAGTACTTCTCCTTAATTATTCTCACTGCATCCTGATTTATTTGAGGCTTGGTCTCGGTTCCTGCTGAAAAACTGTCAAAAACCTCTCCAGCTAGATGCTTCCCTAATGCCTCTGCCATTTGGCTTCTGCATGAATTATGAACACAAATGAATGCTACTCTTGGTTTTCTCATGATCTAGGCCTCCTTTACATTTACTGTTCCCTTACCAAACCAATGTCTGGTGCTGTTTGCAATTTTTACTAAAATCAGCATTACCGGCACTTCAACTAATACTCCTACCACCGTTGCAACAGCAGCACCCGATGTCAGTCCAAATACAGATATTGCTACAGCAACTGCGAGCTCAAAGAAATTAGATGCTCCAATCATTCCTGCCGGTGCAGCCACATTATGAGGCAGCTTCCATGCTTTAGCCCACAAATACGCTATGAAGAATATCAGAAAGGTCTGGATTATCAAAGGCACTGCAATCAAAAGAATATTATAAGGATCATCGATTATAATTTGACCTTGAAACGAGAAAATAATTATCAACGTCAGGAGAAGTCCAATTATTGTTACATTGCTGAACTTTGGTATATATACCTTTTCAAAATACTCAAGCCCTTTATTCTTTGTTATGACATTTCTTGATATTACTCCAGCTGCCAAAGGAATCACCACAAATAAAACTACTGATAGAAAAAGAGTATTCCAAGGTACAAATATATCGCTAACTCCTAAGAGCAGGGCGACTATAGGAACAAACGCCACAAGTATTATCAGGTCATTAGTGGCAACCTGCACCAGGGTATACGCGGGATTCCCTTTTGTTAGGTGACTCCACACAAATACCATCGCGGTGCATGGTGCAGCTCCAAGAAGAACTGCTCCTGCCAGATACTGCTTGGCTGTTTCACTATATATAATTCCTCTATAAAATACATTAAAAAATACATAAGCTATAGCAAACATAGTAAAAGGTTTGATCAGCCAGTTTGTCACCCATGTAATGATTAATCCCTTGGGATTTTCCCCTACCTTTTTGACGCTCTTGAAGTCCACCTTAAGCATCATTGGATAAATCATAAGCCAAATTAATATCGCTACCGGAACTGAAACCTTATAGTACTCAAATTGGCTTAAAAACTTTGGTATCTGTGGTATATAAACCCCGATGGCCACGCCAACGACCATGCAAATTGCAACCCAGATCGTAAGGTATTTCTCGAAAAAGCTAATCCCCTGTAGTTTATTATTTTTCATTTTCAGCCACCTCTGATAGTATTTGCTTTTCAAGTTCTCTTTTTAAGAATTTTAAAACTCTTTCTTTATCGCTGGTTATATCCTGACAGCTAAGAGGACTATCGATGTATATTTTGCATTTTTTTAATTCATTTACATATGGTTTTTTATTAAAAACCTGTTCTTTTAAATACTTGATTAAGTCATTTCCGTTTTCCTTAAACTCGTCACTAAGTCTGTAGTGCATCCATTGACCATCCTTATAGGATGAAATCACATCTGAAGACTTCAACTTACCCAGATGTCTAGAGACATTGGATTGATTCAAATCAAGCAGAACTTCAATTTCACAAACACAAAGCTCGTAATCTGTTAACAGGTTCAGTATTCTAAGTCTGTTTTCATCTCCTAATGCTTTGAATATATCTTCCATTTTACCACCTCTATATATGATTATATTCGATTATACTCATATATTATCATCCAATAGATAATATGTCAAAATAATATTCCGCCAGTGAACTGGCGGAATATTACCTGATTGAAATATACTTCCATTTACTTGTCCTGAACCTGAGTGAAATAAATACCCACCTTACAAATTGGTCTATAAGTACGGAGAGCCAAGCTCCAAGAAGACCATAGCCTAATACTACTACAAACAACCAGGCTAGAGCGATACGCACTCCTATTATTCCTGCAAAGGTTGCTATTAGTGTCCAGACGGTATCTCCAGCTCCTCTAAGTCCTCCTGCCACTATAAGCTGTGATCCCTGGAATGGCATTATAAACGCCATGAGCTTAAGAACCCGTGAAGTCTCCTCAATAACCTCAGGGCTGTCTGTATAAAGCATAGCTACATAGGGACCGAGGAAAAAGAATAAAAGCCCCATCAGCGCTGATATTACAGACCCAATCGCTCTGCTTTCCTTGATGTATCGTTCTGCGAGATCGGGATCCTGAGCTCCCAGGCTCCTGCCTACGAGGGTTGATGCAGCAGTTCCAAATGCTTGCCCTGGTGTGAAGGATAAATTCATTATGTTTATACAAATCTGATGTGTTGCATAAGCAATAGTACCCAGTGTAGCAACCATTCTAGTAAAAATAAGTATTCCTGCTCTAAAGGCTATCTGCTCCAAGGATGCTGGTATTCCAATTTTTACAAGGTTATATATTACATCTTTATCGATTTTGAATCGTTTTTTCAAATTTAGCCTGATATGTCCTTTGCTTTTCATAAAATATCTTACTAAAAGTACGCTTGCAACAGCTTGAGAAATTGCAGTTGAAATACCAGCTCCTGTTACTCCAAGTGCTGGGAATCCTAGTAGACCAAAAATCAAAACAGCATTTCCAAATACGTTCAATAGATTAACCTTTACATTAATGTTCATCGGCGTCTTTGTGTCTCCGGCACCTCTAAGAGCTGCAAAGAGAGAGAAGTTGAAGCCTTGAAATATGAATCCAAGAGTTACTACCCTGAAATAGCCCATGCCAATCGTAATAGTATCATCTCCAGCACCAAGGACCTCCATGATCCAAAGACTTTTTACAAGTCCAAGATATAAGATAGGTAAAACCAGAAAAAGTTGCGTCATGATGATTATATGCTTAACGACTGACTCAATCTTGTCTGTCCTCCCTGAGCCGATATATCTAGCTACCATCGCAGTAGCACCGACATTTAAGGATTGTACCAACGAAAGACCTACGAATATCAGCTGATTTGTTATGCCAACAGCTGCAATCGATGCTGTAGTCACTTCGGTAGATCCTGATCTGCCAAGCATCATCATATCAACCATCCCAAAAAGTGTTCCCAACAGTAATTCTATGAAAACAGGATTTGCGATCCTGGTTATGTCGGCCTTGATTTTTTTCTTTTCGTAAGGAATTTCCATACTATCACCTTCATATATATTTAGACACTCTAAAGAGTATAACACTGTGCCTACTACTTTTCAAGCGGTCGATATAGAATAAAAAACACTCCAAATTAAATTGGAGTGCTAAATATATATTTTCTATTCAATCTCTACTCTACTGATTCCATTCTATGTCTTACCACTTTCTCGATGAGCTCAACTTTTTCCTGGGCATCCTTTTCTGATTTACCCTTAGAATAGATATACAGCTTTATTTTAGGTTCTGTTCCTGAAGGTCTTATTGCATACCAGGAGCCATCATCCATGTAGTATTTCAGAACATTTGAACGCCCAGCATCAGTCTCGTCGCTCAAGTAGTCTACAGTCTTCTGAAGCATCATTTCGCCGATTGATTCAACTGGCATATGACGAATATCATCCATCATTCTCTTGATCCTCTGCTGTCCTTCAACTCCCTCGAGCACTATTGATATCTGTTTTTCGTTGTAATATCCAAACTCGTTGTAAATCTCCTCAAGTATATCAAGAAGACTTAAACCCTGCTTCTTATAGTAGCCTGCCATTTCAGCAATCATCATGGATGAGACAACTGCATCCTTGTCCCTTACAAGATCCTGATATACATACCCAATGCTTTCCTCGTATCCAAATATAAAACTGAAGGCCTCAGTTATATCCCACTCATTAGCTTTTGCACAGATGTGCTTGAAGCCAGTAAGAGTATCAAAGGTAGTTACACCGTACTTCTTGGCTATTGCTTTACCCAAGTCCCCTGTTACGATACTCTTAACGATAGCTGGATTTTGGGGAAGTGTACCTTTTTCAAATCTCTGAGACAGAATATAATAAATAAGCAAAGCACCAGTTTGGTTACCATTAAGGTATGTGTAATCACCCTTGTCATTCATTACTCCAATCGCAACTCTGTCACAATCAGGATCTGTTGCTAATAACACATCTGCCTTGACTTTTACACCTAGGTTCCTGGCATACTTAAAAGCCTTTGTGTCCTCAGGATTTGGATATCCTACCGTAGCAAATTTCCAGTCAGGATTCTCCTGCTCGGGAACTACAGTAATTTCAGTAAACCCTCTATCCTTTAGCACTCTTCTGACAGGAATATTCCCTGTCCCATTCAATGGAGTGTACACTATCCTGACAGACTTATCGATATCTTCATTTATAGCCATTTTAAGGAGCTTATCATTGTATTCGTCATCAATAGCCCCACCAATTATCTCTATCAAACCCTTGGATTTCGCAACATCGAAATCCATTAGCTTTATGTCTCTGAAGTGGTCTATACTACCGATCTCATCAAGTATCTCATCTGCTATGTCGTCCAGTATCTGACTGCCCTCTTCCCAGTACACCTTGTAACCGTTGTATTCCTGTGGATTATGGCTGGCTGTGACTACGATACCTGACATAGTTCCCAGTCTTCTTACTGTATATGACAGCATCGGAGTAGGTCTTATATCATCAAATAAATAGACCTTAATTCCATTACCAGCAAGTACCCTAGCAGCTATTTCGGCAAATTTATCTGAGTATTGCCTTACATCATAAGCTATGGCAACACCTTTTTTCATTGCTCCTTCACCGTGATTTATTATAGTCTGCGCAAGACCCTGAGTAGCCAGGCTAACAGTATAAGTATTCATCCGATTGGTTCCTGCACCGATTTTGCCTCTAAGTCCTGCCGTTCCAAATTCAAGATCCTGATAAAATCTATCCTCAATTTCATCTTCATCGGTTATGGCTCTAAGCTCTGCCTTGGTTGCCTCGTCAAAATACGGATCATCTAGCCAGGACTGATATCTTTCTCTATATTCCATAGTCATCCCTCCATAGGTTCTATACTTGTCATCCTTAAGGATTTATACCCCTCAAGTCTCTTTATACCCAACATAGTTGAAATTTGGTTATATCGTATTCTCCTCAATTTTTACGGAGGATAACTTGAAAAACCTCTTGAGCCTGCTCCCAAAGCTTTCCATACTCATATAGATTATCGGGATAATTACAACCGTCAGTAACGTTGCTGCAAGCATGCCGCCAATTACTGTTATCGCAAGAGGAGAAAACCTTTCAGAGCCTAGCGCAAGCTGTAATGCAAGCGGAAGCATCCCAACAACATCTGACAAAGCAGTCATCATAATTGGTCTGAATCTTGATTTAATGGACTTCTCAATTGCTAACTCAATAGAGTCACCAGATTCCCTATTTTCATTGATGGTATCGACCAATAATATCGAATTGTTTACGACCGTTCCCGCTAAAAGAATCAGTCCTAAAAGAACAGGCATGGACATATACTTCCCTGTTACGAAAAGAGCCGGTGCAATTCCTATGACAACCATCGGTATTGCTGACATGATCGTTATAGGATGAGCGAAGGACTTAAACTGGGGCACTAATATCAAATAAACAAAAACTATAGCCAATGACAGAAGAAAGGCCATGTCTCCTACTGAATCTGTGAGAGTTTTTTGTTCACCGCTAAATTCGATACTATAGCCCTTAGGCAGCTCAATTTTGTCAAGCTCATCTTGAATATCTGCAACTACATGGCTGAAAGCTCTTCCATCAGTGAAGCCATTAATATTGACTGAATAAGACATGTTATCTCTTTCCACCAAATTAGCTCTATTATCTACGCTTATCTGAGCTATTTCACTTAGGGGTACCTTGATCCCGAGGGCAGTCGTAAGATAGGTATCCAATAAGTATTCCTGGTCAGAGCTTATATCTCCGCTGAATCCAACCTTGATATCGACTGACTTGTCCCCGTCTATAGTCATTTTAGAAGCTTCTATTCCTTCCATCCTTCCATAAATCTGGCGCGATACTGAATCGCTTGTAAGTCCAAGCTCTGCCATCCTCTTCTCATCCAGTGATAGTGACATTTGAAGATAGCTATCATTGAAGCTGGTGAATATGTTTGTTGTGCCTGGAACATCATTCATCCTTTTAACAGCCTGGTCTGCCAAATGATACAAAACATCAAGATCTTCCCCCGAAAGTCGAACCGCTATAGGTGCTGAAGCGCCAGTAACCGCAGTTCCTCCCTTTTCTTTAACAACGTATCTGTTGACGTCTGGGATATCTTCAATTTTTCTTCTCAGTTCATCCTGAAATTCCCAAATACTTGTAGAGCGCTCCTTCCTAGAAGTTAAATTGATGGTTATCATTGCCTGATCCTTACCCATAACTCCAAAATCACCCTGTTGCATATTCCCTTCCTCGTAACCTATTCTGGAATCAAAGGAAACGACATTTTCCGTGTTAGCCAAATAGCTTTCAACAACACTTACCGCTTCCTCAGTCTTTGATATCTGTGTTCCTGGTACCATTTCTAGAGTTACAAAGGTGACACCACTGTCAAATTTTGGGAGCATTTCCATTCCGTTTAATCTAATGAATAATGCACTCAAAAGCATCAAAACAAGCATAAATGCGAGCACTCGTTTTTTTATTTTCGCAGATTTTCTGAATAGCATCAAATAGTATTCCATAATTCTGTCCATAAATTTGTTGAATGGAACGGATAAAATTGAAACTACTTTCTCACTTCTTTTAAAGCTGAAAGGATGAAGCATCACCGTCAGCAAGGGTATCATTACCAGTGCAACGATCAGTGATGAAGTTATTGCAAAGATAAGTGTCAAAGAAAGAGGCTTGAACATCTCACCAACAAAACCCGAGACGAATAATAGCGGTATCAAAACTATAAGAGTAGTAGTAGCACCTGCTATACTTGGCATAGCAATCTCATCTGTTCCTTCTACGGCAGCCAGCTTTATGGTCTTCCCATCGATTTCATGACTATTTATGTTTTCAACTATTATTATTGATGTATCTACTACAAATCCAATACTTAATATCAATGCAGACAACGTTACAAGATCAAGATCCATGTCAAAAATCTTCATCATACCGATTGTACTCAAAAAAACTAAAGGCATCGATATTGATATCACGAGAGATCTTGATATGTTTTCTATAAACAAAAGAATTATGATCATCGTAAAAATTATTGCAATAACAACACTGGAAGCCATATTGGACACCATCTGATTCGTAAACTCAGAGTCGTCGGATGCAACTATTAAATCAATTTCAGGATAAGTGCTTTTTAAGTCCTCCATCTTTAAATTAACGGATTCAATTACCTCAATAGTATTGTAATCAGCCTTTTTAGTGATAAGCAAAGCAAGTGCTTCATCTCCATTAATCCTATAAGAACCTTCCTTGACAGATGAACCTGCATAGATATCACCTAAAGCAGATAGAGGCACAGTATTGCCATCCATAAGTGAAATGGCAGTATTTTTAAGTTCTTCGATAGATACGAGGCTTTCCTCTATTCTTAAAAGCAGATCCTTGTCTTCATAATATATGTTCCCTCCCGGGGCTTTGATATTTGAATTTTTAAGGGCACCTGCTATTTGGTCTATTGTCAAGCCATAAGCTCTTACAGTCGCTTCATCAAGGCTGACATTTATTTCCTCACTATAGCCTCCAAATACGTTTACCGCTGCAACACCCTCGATCAGCTGGAGTTCATAGGCCAACTTTTCATCTGTCAGCTTTCTTAAATCGGTCATAGATACAGAATCACTTTTCAAGCCAATAGTCATTATTGGCTGATCAGATACACTGAACTTTAATACCTGTGGATCGTGAAGGGTTTCAGGCAAATCATTTTTTATTCTGTTTATTGTATTTTGAATATCTATAGATGCTTGATCCACATCAGTAACATAGTCAAATGTCAGCCGAATAATCGAAAGATTATCCTGACTTGAAGAGCTTATCTCTTCTATTCCATCCAGCTTGGCAAATGCCTCCTCCATTGGTTTAGAAACATCGGTAGCTACATCCAGTGCCATTGCACCCGGATATACACTCATTACTGTTGCAGTAGGAGGACTGGTGTCAGGAGCCAATTGGGTATTCATAGTAAACATGCTGTATATACCAAAAATTAATATTGCTATCATCATTGACAGTACTGAATATTTCTTCTCAGTTGAGAATCTTCCAAAACTCATTCGATCACCTCTTGCTCAAGTGTGTAAATATACACACCGTCACTTAATGCCTGGATATTCCTTACAGCTATTATATCTCCTTCCGCAAGACCTTCTATGACATGATATTTACCATCAATATTCTCTCCAATGGTCAGTTTTCTTTCATACACCATACCCTTGCCATTATAAACAAAGACGATTTTGTCATTGCCTAAGGTTTTTACAGAAGAAGCAGGTATCATTATCTCATTCCTTGTGGAATCCAAAAATACTCTGATTTTAGCACTTGAACCAACTACAGCTTCACCTTCAGGAATTTCAAGTGCTATCCTGATTTCTCCGATCCTTGTCTTTGGATTGATGCTTGGACTTTTATAAGAAACAACACCTTTTACTATCTCATCAGATCCTACAAAAGTTATCTCAGCATCCATTCCAGGTTTTATCCTGCCTAGATCAGTCTCCCCTACTTGTGTCACTACTTGTAGTCTATGGATATCGTCAATCGTTAGAAGCATCCTACCCACTGACGCCAATTCTCCAACAGATACCATCAGCTGAGCAACCTGCCCATCAAATGGAGCTCTTATTAGTGCTTCTTTTACTGACAGAGATATCTCCTCCAAAGCTGAATCAATTTCTGCAATCTGTCCCAGCGTCATGTCCCTTTCCTGAACTAATTTGTCATAGCTTGCATCAGCAGTAGCTTCAAGCTCCTTCATCTGGATCTTTAAGTTTTCAAGCTGATATTCTGCCTGATCTAGTGAAGATTTAGAGATAGCTCCTGCTTCATAAAGAATCCTAAGTTTGCCTATTTCAGTATTTTGATATTCATAGGTCAGCTTTGCAGATCCAATTCTAGAAATTACTGGATTTGATGTATAAAAATCTGCGACCTGAGATTCAAGATAAGATAGCTGTTCTGTAAGCAGTGCCCTTTTTTGCTCTGTGGTACTTAATTTTGCTTCTAGTTGTCCAGCATCTAATTCCAAAAGTATATCCCCTTCATGGACTATGTCTCCCTCTGATACATTAACAGATGTTATATTTCCCATAATTTTAGAGCTCAGTATTGATGAAGACTCACTTTCAATCGATCCAAGATAACTTAAGTCCTGCTGCATAGGGACTTTTTTTACCTCATATAGCTCTGTGACTATGCCTTGCTGAGGTTCATCTGCGTTTGACTTATTTGAAATAGAAGGGATAACCTCGAGATTCTTTAAGGCAAAAAACATAACTGATATTAATATGAATGTGGCAGCAATTTTCTTTTTGTTCATTACTCCACCCCTTGCAAGCTGTTTACACATTTAATAGCCTCGATGAGCTCCAAAACAAAGCTCTTAACTGATTCGTCATTCTGCTCAGGTAAAAACATAAAGGAAAGTACACTTCCCATGATAAATCTTGTTATGAAATCCTCCTTGCTTTTATTAAAGCCCATCTTTGAGATCCCATTTTTTATCAAATCACTGATATCCTGGATGTAGTCAATATCCTCAAGATCCTTATTGACCTGATTCTCCATCAATATTAGCTTAACAATCTTCCTTTTGTCAGAAATCATCTTTAATCTTGAGACAAGGAATCTTTCCAAAGCCTGCTCTGGCAGCTCATTGTCACCAATTGCAAGATTTTCCTCAAGAGTTTCCAATAGAA
>CAZHLQ010000277.1:0-7127 GCA_964533235.1 uncultured Gudongella sp.
CTATATAGTATTTTTGATGCTTTTTTGAATTTCTAAGCTCCATAGCCATCATTCTGAAATACTTTGCGAGAACATTGTAATACTGGTAGTTGTACATTCCCTTCTCGTAGCTGTCAACTCTTATAAACGGCTTCACGTTCATCCTTGTTACAAAATCATAATTATTTTCAAGAAATTCTCTCTTTGAAATATCTCCATTTTGAAGCTGAAGTATCAATGATGACCTGTTGTCGAAGAAGGTCTCAAACAATCCCTTTTTACCATGATAAATCAATATTTACACCCATTCTAAGATCTGATTTTCAGGCTATATCTGCCCGCACGCATATTATACCATACCTATCTCTTTTTTCAAAACTGCTATTTCATTATCATTAAGCTCCCTATATTCTCCAGGTTTAAGAGCCTCATCAAGCACTATGCTCCCCATGCTTTCCCTTTTGAGATAAACCACTCTTAAACCATGGGCAGCAAACATACGCTTTACCTGATGATATTTACCCTCCTGTATTGTGACCCTGACCTTGGATAATAAATCTGACTTAAGTACTTCCAGAGATGCAGGCAGTGTATGGTATCCATCCTCAAGCTTTACACCTTTTTTAAAACTGTCAATATGCTCAGATAGCACAACCCCATCTATTTCTGCATAGTAGGTTTTCCCTACTCCCTTTTTGGGGGATAGCAGCTGATGTGCAAGCTGACCGTCGTTTGTTATAAGTAATAAGCCCTCCGTATCCTTATCCAGCCTCCCTACGGGAAATGGTCTGAAGCCCTTCCAATACTCGTCGAGTAGCTCTATAACTACTGATTCCCTTGGGTCATCGGTAGATGATATCATTCCCTGAGGCTTGTTGAGCATGAGATAGATATGCTCTCTGTACCTGATTTCCTTACCTTTTAATGTAACTATGTCTACTCCAGGCTCTAACTTTATCTCTGGTGACCTGGCAGCCGTGCCATTTACAGTCACAAGACCAGCTTTGATCATTTCCTTTACCTGAGTCCTGCTTCCTGCGCCCATATTAGACAAAAGCTTATCTAATCGTTCCTTTTTCATGGGCAAATCATCCTCCTAAAAATCAAGGGAGCCCTTAGGCTCCCAGGTTGTTTATTCTTCTATCTCGTAGCAGTAAGATCTTAAGTTCTCAGGGATCTTATCCATCGTGTAGTCGATGTTGATGTAGAATTCTACCTCGTATTTTGAAGCTATTTTGTTCAAGGAATCTATTAAGTAAACAATATCCTTCAGCTCAAGACTCATTACCTTGTAGATTCCGTCTACGTAGATCTTTTCAAGATCGTAGTCCATAGCCATGATTCCACACAAAAAGCCATAGAAAGACTGTACGTTCAGTACATTGAATTCCATGGCATTAATTAGTCTCACATTATAATTCAAGCTGAAGATATGATTATCGTCAACGTCAACAAAAGCAATATTTCCATTCCCCTCAAGCATGTCCTTATTGGCATTATCTATCAGCCACTTAGTTTTGCCTGAGCCTTTTGCACCTAAAATGAACTTAACCATGATAAACCACCTTACCTTTCTTTGTCTTTATATTTGTGTAATTAGGTTAAAGATTAAAGATTTTTAAGGCTTTACCGTCAAGATAGTTAAACTTCTTGCCCTGACGAGTATTTTCTTTCCTCATCCTGTTGATTATCTCATCTCGGATCTTCCACCAGGATTCCTGCCAATTTACAAACACTGAGCCTTCCTCAGGAGCCCTTCCTATGATCCTTTGGACAACAATATCCGGGTCCAGGTGTTCCAGAAAAGAAATTACCCTCCTGATGTACTCTTCGCGTGAGTGAAGTTGAAACTGCCCTTTTTTATACTGAGCAGCCATTACAGTGCCTTCCATCAAATAAAGACTATGCAGCTTTACCTCATCAACTCCAAGCGCTGAGAGTATACGAGCACCTTCCTCTACGTCCTCCATATCATCCCATGGAAGATTAAGTATCATATGTGCACATACTCTAAGTCCATACTTTCTGGCCTTGTTGGTTGCGTCTATGAACTCTGCCAGACCATGTCCTCTGTTTATCTTTCTCAGGGTATGGTAGTTGACTGTTTGCAGCCCCAATTCGATTGTTATATCTATACCCCTATTATACTTGATATCACTTAAAAATTGCAAATAATTATCCCTTATGCAATCCGGTCTTGTGGATACTGAAATTTCAACAATATCAGGCTGTATTGCCTCCAATATGGACGCCCGGAATGTCTCAAAACTCATGTACGTATTTGAAAAATTCTGAAAGTATGCAATGAATTTTTCTGCCTTGTACTTTTTTCTTACAAGCTCCTTATTTTCCTCAAGCTGCACAGCTATAGAAACAGTTTCCGAAAGGTTCTCAAAGGATCCTCCCTCCTCTCCACAGAAGGTACAGCCTCCGCTGCCAACATTGCCGTCTCTGTTTGGGCAGGTAAGAGGAAGCTTGATGGGCAGCTTATAAACCTTTTCTCCATACTTTTCTATCAAATAGTCTGAATATGCCCTGTAAACACCATTTCTCACTTTATGCTTCACCTCTAGTATAATATCTTAAGTGCCTCGATCAAAGCATCTGCAAGACCAGCATGGTCATTATCCCTCTCAGTGATAATATCCGCTGCATCCTTGGCAAGCTGACTTCCGTTCTTCATAGCTATTCCGATACCTGCGTTCAATATCATTTCGACGTCATTATTGTCGTCACCGATAGCAAGTATCTCTTCTCTTTTTATACCATTCAGCTGAGCATATTCATAGAGGGTCTTCCATTTACTGCCACCGGGATTCATTGCCTCGTACATTGCCTCAGCGATATTTATGTTCTCAAGAACATGAGAGCTGTATCTTTCAGGATATTTTTCGTCAACTCTGGTCCTAAAATCTCGAAGAGCTTTAGAGGCCCCAGGATATACGACAGCTAAAACTCTTTCAAGCCCAAGCAGTTCCTTTCTTGGAAGTAAAAGATATCTTGAATCTCCCTCAGTGATATACTTAAGGTGATCCTTATTCTTGTCATCCTTCTCGAGCACCATATCTATCCCTTGAGAGTACATATCAACATGAACGATACCTCTTAATCCATAGCTTTCAGCCTCCGTCAACAAGTCCCTGTATGAATCAGAATCAAGGAATTTTGATATTATGAGCCTGTCGTCATCTGTATTTCTAACAATATTACCATTGTTTGCAAGAATTACAAAATGACCCCCAAGAGTTTCTGTAAGCTTCTTGGCAGAATAGTATCTCCGTCCGGTCGCAATAACGACCTGGTATCCTGCTTCAACCAGCCTCCTAATTATGAGGACGTTCTGTTGCGGTATACTCTTACGGTCATCCAAAAGTGTACCGTCTAAATCTATAGCAATGAGTTTTATCAAAGTGTCCACCTCATAGTGAAGAAAGTACCTTGCATAAGCAAAGTACTTTCACAAAAATTATTCTTCGTCTTCCTCGTCGTCCTCATCAAACTCGTCTTCGTCTGTATATAGAGCATAGAACGCTTCTGAAACCAGTTCGAATTCCTCTTCGTCCTCAATCAGCTCTAATTCGAATTCCTCGTCATTCTTCTCCATGTATCTGTATAGAAGAACATCGTCTTCATCCTCTTCTGCCTCTTCGTCGTCACTCAATGGAAGAAGTGCAATATATTCCTTGTCCTCTACTTCAAAAATCCCAAGAACTGCGCAGTCCAAGTCAGAGTCGTCATCAAGAGTCAGAGTTATTATCTCCATTTCCTCATGCTCATGGTCGTGATCGTGATTGCAGTGTTCATCGTGTACATGTTTGTTATCGCTCATCATCATTCTCCTTTGTTTTTATTTCCATAGGTATTGTACCCATATTGAGCTATCGCACATCCTATATCTTAATTTATTTTACGTAAAACTTCAACAAGAATATTGTAGGTCCTCTCAACGGAGTCTATACTTAACCTTTCTCCTGGTGCATGGACTCCCCACATATCAGGGCCCAGCGAAACCATATCTATGTCTCCCAGCAGCTCGTAGAATAGGCCACACTCCAGACCTGCATGAATGGCCTCGATCTCCATTTCCTCTCCAGAGAGCTCCTTGTAGGTGCTTGCAAATAGATCTCTGATATAAGAATCCTTTCTATACTGCCAGGCTGGATACTCTCCCGTGCTGGACCAGCTTGCTCCAAGCGATTCAGCAATAATCTCCATTTGTCTAGCTATCGTGTCCTTCAAGGACTTGACTGAGCTTCTTATGGCATTTTCAATTACCACCTTATCCTGGTAGGTTGAAATGACTCCCATATTGTTTGAGCTCTCAACAAGACCTTTGATGTCCATGCTCATGGAGTTGACGCCATTAGGTACCAGCATTAATGCTGAAATTATCTTTGTCTTAACTGAATCTTCAAACGCCTCTGATTTATCAGCAGCTTTCTCAAGAGTCACTGTGACATCCGGATCACTTGTTGAAAGCTCGGTTTTGAAGCATTTCTCAACATTCCTTACAAGCCCCTTTGCAGTTTCAAGATCCTCATCCTTTAACCCAATAATCGCAGAGGAAAGCCTTGGTATTACATTAGACTTAGAACCACCTTCAATATGGCAAAGATCATAGTCAAGCTGCTTTATGCTGTCTAGTGCTCTAGCCAACAGCCTATTCGAGTTTCCTCTCCCCTTGTCGATCTCCATGCCAGAATGACCACCCTTAAGTCCAGTCACCTTCAGTAAATAGGATGGTTTCATGGTATCCTTATAGACAACGGGTATTTCGATCGCGAATCTCTTGCCCCCAGCACAGCTTACTAAAAGCTTACCCTCCTCTTCAGAGTCAATGTTGATCAATATTTTTCCTGTCAGGCTGGATTTATCCAGTTGAGCTGCTCCAGTCATTCCAGACTCTTCATTGGTCGTTATCAGTACCTCCAGCGGAGGGTGCTCAAGGGATCTGTCCTCAAGAATGGCAAGTGCCATTGCTACAGCTATACCATTGTCTGCTCCCAAGGTCGTATTAGGTGCTATTACCAACCCATCTCTCACCTCAAATGGAATAGGATCCTTGGCAAAGTCGATCTTAAATCCCTCAGCCTTGTCACACACCATGTCCATATGTCCCTGGATGATCACAGTCGGTTTTGATTCATAGCCCTTTGTTGGAGGCTTCCTGATTATTATGTTAAGTGCTCCATCCTGTATAGTTTCAAGCCCGAGGCTCTCACCCACTGACTTCAGATAGTTGCTAACTCTCTCTTCATCAAAGGAGCACCTTGGTATCTTGGTCAATTCCTCAAAATAGTAAAATACTCTCTCAGGCCTTAGCCCGTCAGTCTTGTTCAATATTATTTCCTCCTATCGCAATCTCTTGTATTGAGCCAAATACATCCACTACCTGTAAAATTACCTGGCCATAGCCTTCAGGTATCACAATTGCACTTGGAATGTCCGGCGAGTAAAACTCATTTAGAAGTATTCTACCCTTATTTACCCCAATGATCCCAATATAGTCTAGAAAAACCATTGGATCTTCTTCTAAAAGCTGGTGAACCTGATTAATTTCAACCTTCCTATTAGAAATTTCATCCTTGGAGGGCGAATAACCCTCAATACATAAAATACCAACATTATCTTTTTTTTCAGCTTTGTATTTAAATGTCCCCGGTATTACTTGATTGCCCTTAAAACCAATATAAAGCTTAACATCCTTTAGTCTCAATCTCTTGTTGACCGTTACATAGCTAATGGGGCTGGAATCTGAGCCAATAAATTCACGACCCAGCTCCAAGGCAGCCTGAGCTGAAGTTCCACTTCCAAGGAAAAAATCCGCTACGATCGATCCATCGTCTGATGATGTCTGGATTATCCTTCTTAAAAGACTCACAGGCTTCTGTGTTTCATAGCCTACTCTTTCACCTGAAGTCCTCCCCACCATATCAATGCTCCAAACGTCCTTAAGATTAACAAGAGTGTGCCAGCCGACGTCATCCTTGAACTCCTCAACATTCTTGAAGCGGTAGGGAGCGAGACCTCGGTTGTAGGATTTCTCCTTTTGAGGATTAAAGATATATTTATCCGTTTTTGTATATACCAGAATATTGTCGTGCTTCCTGGAAAAGCTCCTTCTGCCAGTTCCTCCGGATTTATATGACCAAATCACCTCATTCAGAAATCTATTTTCGCCAAAAATATGGTCAAGAATCAGTCTAAAATAATGTGAGGTCCTATAGTCTACATGCAGATAAAGGCTCCCTTTATCAGATAAAAGCCGATGGATAAGCATAAGTCTGATGGTCATCATCTCAAGATATTCTTTAAGATCCTTCCAATTGTCACTGTAGGCATCATTTAAAATATCAAGAGAACGCGCACCTGACTTAAGTCTAAGCTTTTTTTTGTAGCTGGAGCTTGTGTTGAAGGGTGGGTCAATATAAATTAGATCAATTTTACCCTCAGAACCAGTTTCTAAGAGATGAAGCATGGCATCAAGATTATCCAAAAAATATAGTGTAGCTTTACTCCCGTATCCCTTGTCTGTGGACATAAAATCATTTCCGGATCTTCTATCCAGCATTTGATTCAGTTTACTTTCCGAGTTTTTGATAACATTGTCTAAGAGCTCAAATTTATTCAAAGCTGCACCTCTTGAGGCTACTTTAGTAGCAAACCTTATTCCAGTCGATATAGATGTTCAATTGCTCAACAAATTTCTCAAAATACTCTGCATGCACCTCAGTAAAACGTTCTTTTTTAGGGCTGTCCATGTCAAGTACTCCATATACATTTCCGTCCTTTATTATTGGTACTACAAGCTCAGAATTTGAAGCTGAATCACAGGCAATGTGACCAGGGAAAAGATGAACATCCGGGACCAGCTGAGTTTCTCTGGATTCTGCAGCTGTTCCACATACTCCTTTTCCAATGTCAATCCTGTTGCATGCCGGCAATCCCTGGAAAGGACCAAGCACAAGCTGCCCCCCTCGCATCAGATAGAAGCCTGACCAATTAAGGCCTTCTACACACGCATCAATGATCGCAGAGGCATTTGATAAATTTGCAAGCTCGTCTTTTTCAGAGCTTAACTGCCCCTTAAGAAGTATAAGCATATACTTCAATCTCTCTTCTTCATTCATATCTTTTATCGGATCCAG
>CAZHLQ010000278.1:0-6699 GCA_964533235.1 uncultured Gudongella sp.
TACCCCATACTCCTTCGGGTCTAACTGCTTCATTGATTCAATTGGCTCTGAAGGGAACAGGACGTCAACTGAATAAGTTAGCTCTGACAGCTCCTCTTCCGTCACTGAGGGGAACCTTGGATCTCTTGTACCTGCCTCGACCGCATAGTGTATTATTTCCTTTGCAAGGCTTCCTCTTGAGGCTGCAGTTGAGCCTATGCAGCCTCTCAGACTTCCATTTTTCTTTATCGAAACAAAAACTGGCCTTGCAGCTCCTAAGAGCTCTTCGTTGGAATCCTTAGGGACGTCGAGATAGTCTCCAGTCATTATGAATTGCTCCAGGCTCATCCGCGCAAGAGATGCTTGGGGTGACTCTCTTAGTTTTCTTTTCTCAAGGCGGGATCTTTGTGCTTTAACTATGGCATCCAACAAGTCCTTTGAGCCTTTTTCAACAGGTACAAGCTTTGCAGTACCATAGCCTACTCCATATGGCCCTTCGTATGAGAAGACCTCTGTTTCCAGGCTGTACTGACTTAGTATCCCCGAGAGTATCATTAGCGATCTAAGTCCGCATTCGCCTGCCTTGTGAGCCAGGTCCATATCGAAGGATGCAATCGCCGTTAGGTCAGCATCAGCTATCATTTTCATTATCAGTCTGTCAAATTCCGGACCCTCAGGGCTGTAGCTATAGGGTCCGCTGTCCTTCAATTTGTGAGAAAGGTCTCCACTGGCTATTAATACAACATCTTTATTTTGTTGGAGTACTGCACTTTCTATCTGACGACCAAATAAATAAAGCTCCCTTGGGGATAATATCCCATAGGTTATGTGAACTATTTGAAAGCTTGAGTAATGCTTATCCACAAAGTGAAGCGGCACTAAAGCTCCATGATCCAGCTTTCCGTCAAGATTGTATCTTCTGTACATTTCCTTGGTCATCTGAGCTATCGGAATGTTGTTTGTAAGACAATTTTTAACTATCTGATAGATCAGCTCCTGGTCTGAATCATAGGAGTATGACAACTCACTGTGTCCAAAGGCTCCAAAGTCTCCCTTCAGCTTTTCCTCCATTGATATGGCATTTGCGTCAGAGAATACGGGCCCATGGGGAGTTATTACAACTATGGTCTGTGGTTTCCTTAGGGCGATGTCCCTCCCGATCTCCTCCATCCCCTCTATTGTTCTTTTCGCCTTAAGCTCCTCTCCCTGACCTATCTGGGATATTATTATTGGTGGGTGAGGAGTTAGGTATGCGGACAATATCCTTCCCATGTTCAATTCCTCCATTTTATAAAGAAGGCAGACTCTCCAGTCTGCCTAAGTTTACTATTCTTCTGTTTTTTCAATCAGTTCGGGAGCCGCATCTGGAGCGGGTGTCTCCTCATCCTCAGCTGCCTCGGTTGCTACTGAAGGTGGATTCAGTGAGCAAATGACCTGCTCAGGGTCAGTCAAGACAGTAAGTTTTTCATCCTTCATTATCTCAAGATCCTTAACCAACAGAGGAGTATTGAAGTCCATTCCTGAAACATCTATCCCTACCGACTCCGGAATATCTCCTGGTAGACACTCTATCTCCACAGCATCCATCATCTGCATAAGGATCGATGGCTGCAGCGCTATGTTGTCTCTGTTCAAAAGAGTTATTGGAACTTGGAGCTTGATTCTTTGCTCCATATCCAGTTTCTGTAGATCTATATGGATAACATTCCCCTTTACGGGATCTCTCTGGACCGACTTGACGATCGTGGGTATTTTTTCACCCTCCAGATCCAGCTCAAACAACGCTGAGGTCCCAACCTGTCTGAATAGCTTCGTAAATTCAATCTCATCTACTGCAAAGCTTCTTGTTGCCTCTCCTCTTCTGTAGACTATCCCTGGTACCAGGGCATCCTTTCTCAGTTTTTTTACCTTGTTAGATCCGATGTCTCCTCTTAAGTTTGCCTTTAGGCTCTTATCAATCATTCTCGGATACCTCCTAATTCTTATTTTGTACAATACATTACTACCCTCAGGGGTATCCGATAAACGTTTTTTGACTAATACCTTATCCCTCTTACTGAAAGAGTCTTCGAAAACAGTATTTTGCTAAGATTTACGTCGACCTGGTCATTGGGTGTGCTAAGTCCTTTTTGTAAAAAAACCTTTACTCCATTGTCCTCGTATTCATAGAAACGCTTCGTATCTCCAGGGTGTCCTATCTCAACGGATAGTTGGCTGGAGGAGCATCACCCTCCCTTGACCTGTATCACTGCGATCCTCACGGCAGGTTCGCCTGTTGATTTTTTCTTTATATGCTCAGCTGCCTCATTAGAGACTGTTACCTTCATTCTAACACCTCGCTTTGTTCAGTCTGTGTTTCCTGCTTTGCTCTCATCTGCTTTCTGCCTTGCTCCTTTGAGTAGTAGCTTGCAAAAAGGGCTGTGATAGGTATGGTAAGTATAAGACCGATACTGCCTGAAAGTGATCTTACTACCTCTGTTGCGATCACGTCCAGATTGAAAACCTTGCTTAGCTCGGTTTCATATGCCATAAAAAGTAAAAGCATAGGAATCGAGGTTCCAGTGTATGCAAGGATAAGGGTATTTACCATAGTTCCCATGACGTCCTTTCCAACATTCATACCTGACCTAAATAGTCTACCCCTTGACAGCCTTGGATTGGCCTTGTGGATCTCCTCGATACTTGATGCTATAGATATGCCTATATCCATCGCTGCACCAAGAGAGCCCATAATTATACCCGCAAACAATAGCTGCCTGAAATTGAACTCTATACCCTGGGGGATGTACATGAGCATAGTGGCCTCCTCTGCTGAAAGACCTGAAAGACTTGCTTTATTGCCTACATAGAATGCGATGATACCTGCAATTATTACCCCAAAGGATGTCCCCATTATAGCCGAAATGGTCTTATGGTTTACACCTGCAACAAGCACCATCGTTATGATAGTCACTACAACTGCAGTTATGACGCTTACAAGGATAGGGTCCCAGCCTCTAAGCATCAGCGGCAGCATAATAAAAAGAACTGCTGCGATGGTTATTGCAAGGGATATCAATGCCTTTACACCCTTCATTCTACCAATTGCAATTACAAGCAAAGCAAACAGTATCAGCAAATACCCCAGATAATTCGCTCTGTAGTAATCAGAGATATACGTCTTAAAGGTACCGTCCTCATATTCCTCAAGCATAAGAACGACCTTTTGCCCTTTTTCTACTATGATATCGTAATACTGGTGGTCGGAAAGAGAGTTTTCGACCTCGACGATTTCACCCTTGCGGTTGCCTGAATCTATTCGGACCGTGACCAACTGTAGCCTGAAAAACTGTCCTTCAACTTCCTCAACCTCACCTGCTTCAAGGACCGTCCCCCTTTCAGTCAGGTTCACAAAGTCCATTTCCTGCTCATATTCAGGCTCCATTGCAATTACTGCTGAAGATAGAAATCCTATCAAAATTATGATCACGATCATGATCGAAGCTTTCTTCATCAAACCAAATCCTTCCTTCAATTTTGTCGAAATCGATCTATACTAATATCTGCTCAATTCGTTTTCCTTTCTGACCTCCCTGTAGCCAATAAATATTATTGCCAGGAATAGGATGCCTCTCAACGCAGCCATCAAATACATGATCCATACCTTCTCTACGCCCCATATTGGGTACTCAACCAGCAGAAGCTGGATGATTAGAATTATGGACAGCAGTATTATGTTGGTGTCTCCCTTTTTCATACTATGTGCAATTAGAGTCATTGCAAGAAGGAGAACGTAAATTACAAGAGGTATGTATCTAAGGAAAGCAAAGGTGCCGTCAGGCTGTAGGAGAAACCATCCATTTTGGGGGAATAGTCCGATGACTGCCCTGAAGATCATCAAGCCGTATAACAGCTTATCCATAGGAAGCCTGCGCTTTATGGAGAATCTTGTTTTCGAGAGATCGGATAGTACCAGGAAGAAAAGAGTCATTATAAGCATTTGTCCGATCCTTCCCCACCCGAGGATCCTAAGGTTCTCCTCAAGACCATCAGTCAATAGGCTGTATAGTCTTGGGATAAAATATACAGAGTCAGCCATTGCCAATATAAATGCTAAATACCCGAACACAGTGTGGGACTTATTCCCAAGTTTGTTTCGGGATATGTATGCTCCCATATACAACAACAGGAACAGGTACAAGAAAAAACCAGCAGCCTCCAACAGCTTTAGCATCCACATCGCCTCCCCATTATTTACCTTACCCTAAGTTTAATATTTATGGGGGGCAATGTAAACACTTTCACAGATATTTCACGTTGAGATCCTCGAAATTTCTGTTGAAAATAAGGGCTGCATGTGCTAATATAGGAATACACGAGCGGTTAGTTCAGCTGGTAGAACGCCACGTTGACATCGTGGAGGTCGTTGGTTCGAGTCCAATATCGCTCACCATAAATAAAAAAATCCTCAGACATAAGTCTGGGGATTTTTTTATTAGTGAACAGTGAATAGTGAATAGTGAATAACTGAGAAGCTAAAAGCTAAAAAATCAGTTGTTAGTAGGTAGTTGTTAGCAAAAACCGAGATCCCGAGCGAAGTCGAGGGATCTTTCTTCTGGCGACCAATGGTCGCCCCTACTCTTCTCATTGTCAATCGTCAACTGTCCATTGCCTTTACTTATTGATCATATCCTTTACCTTCATAAGCCTTGTGATCGTGCTTCGCTCGTTTTCGTCAAGCTTCATCCTGATGAATCTAATTGTCTCCTGAAGCTCTGGTATCGTCCTGTACTCGAGAGCATTTACTCTCCTTCTGGTCTTCTCTATCTCATCTGCCATCAACTGACATGCCTTTTCAACCTCAGCAAGCTCCAGAAGCATAGGCATTATGGTGTAGAGCTTTCTTATGGCGTCGTCCAGCTCTGAGGAGGTGGTTGCAAAACCGTATGGGTAAATGCTGCCCTCGTCTCCTTCGAGCTTTCTTATGAAGCTCATTACAGGAACATGAACGCTCATTACGTTTTTCTTCTTTATATCAACTGAGATGTTTTCCTTGGGGAAGGCAACCGCCTCCTCCAAAAGCTCAGGGCTCATTACGGCACTGGCAAGCAGAAACTCGTCGAATGCCTCCTTAAGCTCCTTCTCCACCTCTGTTCTAAGCTTTTTATTCTGCTTGATAAGCTCAATGAATCGTCTCATCAGCTCGTCCTGTTTGTCCTTCAGGAGCTTGTGGCCTCTTGTGGCGGTCTTAAGCCTCGCCTTAAGCCTTGTAAGCTCCATACGAGTAGGATTTACGTTTAAAACCGCCATCTACTCATCCCCTTTTTCTTCCAGAGGAAGGTACTTATCCAGGTACTCTGTACGAATTCTCTTCAGCTCTCCTCTTGGAATGATTTTCATCAGATCCCAGCCAAGCTCAAGGGTATCCTCAATGGTCCTGTTGTTCTCATAGCCCTGGTTGACATATCTGCTGTCAAAGGCTTCAGCAAATTTAGCAAAGGCCTTGTCAGAGTCTGAAAGTGCAGATTCTCCAAGGATCGTAGCAAGCTCTCTTGCCTCTATTCCCGAGGTATAGGCTGCATATATCTGGTTCATTGTATCAGCATGGTCTTCTCTGGTCTTTCCTTTACCAATACCCTTGTCCTTTAGACGGGAAAGTGATGGAACTACGTTTATTGGAGGCTCGATGCCTCTCTTGTATAGCTGACGGGAAAGTATGATCTGTCCCTCAGTGATATATCCTGTTAGGTCTGGTATCGGGTGAGTAATGTCGTCCTCTGGCATTGTAAGGATCGGGATCTGAGTTATTGAGCCCTTTCTTCCCCTGATTCTTCCTGCTCTCTCGTAAATCGTCGAAAGGTCAGTGTAAAGATATCCAGGATAGCCTCTTCTTCCAGGAACCTCTTTTCTAGCTGCAGAGGTCTCACGAAGAGCTTCTGCATAGTTTGTCATATCCGTCAAAATTACCAGAACGTGCATGTCCTTCTCGTATGCCAGATACTCTGCGCAGGTAAGTGCCATACGCGGAGTTGCGATTCTTTCTATCGCCGGGTCGTTTGCAAGGTTTATGAATAAAACCGCTCTGTCGATCGCGCCTGTCCTTGTAAAGTCTTCAATAAAGAACTGGGCTTCCTCAAAGGTTATACCCATCGCTGCGAATACTACCGCAAACTTTTCTCCTGATCCCAGTACTCTTGCCTGTCTTGCTATCTGAGCAGCAACCTCCCCGTGTGGTAGACCTGAGCCTGAGAATATGGGGAGCTTCTGCCCTCTTACAAGGGTGTTCAGCCCGTCGATGCAGGATATCCCCGTCTGGATAAATTCCTCTGGGTAGTCCCTGGATACCGGATTTATTGGAACGCCATTTATGTCTACCTTTTTCTCGGGGATTATCTTCGGTCCGTTGTCCTTTGGTCTTCCAAGACCGTCAAAAATCCTGCCTATCATATCCTCGGATACTCCCAGTTCAAGTGGCTTTCCAAGGAACTTTACTCTTGTGGAATTGAGGTTGATCCCGGTAGAGCTTTCAAACAGCTGGACCATTGCTCTGTCTCCGTTGACTTCAAGAACTCTTCCTCTTCTTTTTTCACCGGTGCCAAGCTCGATATCGACTAGCTCTTCGTACTTGACGCCCTCTACTCCGTCAACTATCATCAGCGGTCCAACTACTTCTCTAACTGTATTGTACTCCTTACGCATCGAGAATACCTCCTTCCTCAATAAGCTTATTCATATCAGCCT
>CAZHLQ010000279.1:0-1694 GCA_964533235.1 uncultured Gudongella sp.
CCATTCGTAAAGGAGATGATGGTAGGCCTTCCCGTAACGTTTCGAGCAATCTTCATCGCAGCCTCGACAGCGTTTGTTCCGGTCGGTCCCGTAAACTGCATCTTGTACCTCATACCTCTCGGCTTGAGGATCAGGGAGTTGAAGGCCTCTAGAAAGGCTTGTTTTGCCTCCGTGACGAGATCGAGGCTGTGGACGATCATGTCCGACTCAATATATTCAACCAACTTCTCCTTGATAGCTGGATTGTTATGGCCATAGTTAAGGGCTCCAGCACCAGCCAGGAAATCGATATACTTACGTCCTTTTTCGTCCTCTAGGGTGGCTCCTTTGGCTTTGGTGAAGACCACAGGGAAGCGACGGCAGTAGCTTCGAACCTCTGACTCAAGATTATTCACCGTGCTTATATCATTCGCGTTTCCTTCTTTTTCCACTTCCATCCTAATATCGTTCATGATCATGTCACCTCATCCGTTCAGATTGAACGGCCCTATATGGTACAGATATTCTGCTTCGTGATCGTCCCCAAAATGAGATTCGGAGAAGCAATCAGATACCTCACACCGGGCGTCTAGCTCTTGTGCAAGCCACGAGAATAGCTTCTTTGATGCCACATTTGACGGCGAAATCGTCGTCTCCAGAAATCGGCAGTCTCTCGTTGAAGGCCTATTCAATACATCAAACAGCATCCGTTTTGCGATACCCCTCTTTCTAGAATGGACATCTACTGCGATCTGCCAGAGGAAGAAGACATATCTTCGATCCGGTGGTTTGTAGCCGGATAGAAATGCTATTATCTCTCCACCCTCCTCGGCGACTACGCACGTATCGGCATAGTCACGGCAGAGCAGGAGATAGCAGTAGGTCGAGTTGGTATCAAGCGGCTTGCAGGACTCAATAAGTGCAGATATCCTGGCGCCATCATCGAGCCCGGGCTTTCGTAGCTTCAGTCGATCCGGATCTTCTCTCTCCGAAGATCCTTGATAGCCCTTCATGGATCTGGCTTTCTGCACTCGTTTTGCCGATTGCTTCATCTGTTCACCTCCTGGATGCAAATCCGGAACTCTGAACGCAGTTTACTTCCATCTTCTTTCAGGGTGATCCTCATCCGCTATTGCGGATAATGCGCCGACGCTCTTTGTGATGCCGACGAAATGAGATGCTGTATCAGCGCAGCAGCCCATATACCCTGCATGGTGAAAGCAATAGCCTCTTCAGAAGATGCGCCGTACTTTTTCCAGGATTATTATACTGCTATTGAGCTTCTCTGCCTTTATCGAGATCCTAATCAGAACCTGCACGGATCTGCAATATGAGGTTGTTTAAATTAATCTGCCTTAAGTGTTTGGATTTTATCAATTTATTTGGATTTAATGCAAATTGATCTTAGTATAATTTCTTGGTGCAGATCCAGGACTCAAGATCAGGTCAATAGGGCGACCTTCTTCCATCTCGATTTACATGCAAAAGAATATGGCCATGGCCATATCCCGCACTTGCAGCTGTGCAAATTTTTCTTCCGATAGAGCAGGCAGGCGCCCTCCCTTAAAGAAGAGATCTTTGTCGGCAGATCTTAAAATCAGCTGCCAAAAGAGAGCGCAGACACTTCGCCGATTATGCCCTCAATCAGATCTGCCCCTCAAAACTATCCCTGACGAGTGTCGAGTGGACATAGTTTATCATGGTGACATAATCAA
>CAZHLQ010000280.1:0-7839 GCA_964533235.1 uncultured Gudongella sp.
CCCCTCCTCAAGCTCCTCCCAGCCTGCCTCGATCTCGTTAAGACCAGCGTAGTACTGGTCCCAACCAGCTGTAAGCTCAGCCTCCTGAGCAGGCAGCTGCGATTCAGCCTGAGCTATCTCTTGAAGCCCTCCATTGATTTCCTCGTAGGATGGGATTTTGGACAGCTGGCTTTGAATGTATTGTAAGCCCGCTTCGGCTTCGCCAAGCTGTCCATTAAGCTTATCTATCTCACTCTGAATATATTTTTTTTCTTCATCAGTCGTTGCTTGTGACAGCTGTGCTTCTAGATATCCTATCCCTTGTTCAAGCTGTAAGATTGATCCCTCGATGTTTTCTTCTTCAGACTCAAGCTGGTCTCTGCCAGCTCTGGCTGCAAGGAGAGCTTCTTTATTTTCTGCAAGTTCTTTCTTTCCTGACTCAAGCTGAGCTTCTCCTGCTAATAGCTGCTGCCTCGCTGCCTCTAACTGCTCCTCACCCTTCCGAAGCTCTCTTTTTCCCGCTGCTAGTTCTCTTACTCCATCTAGATATTTCTGTTCTCCCTTGTCAAATTCCTCCTGACCTTCCTTAAGCTCCTTCTCGCCGTCCAGAAATTCAAGGTACCCCTCGTAGTAATCCTTCTCCCCATCCTCCAGCTCCTTCTTGCCATCCTGAAGCTCGATCTCACCTTCCTGAAGCTCTATAAGGGCATCTGCCAACTCTACCTTAGCATCGGCGATTTCCTTTTTAGCATCCTCGGTCTCGGTTCTAAGGGTGATCTTTGCCTCAGCAAGATCTTTTTGTCCATCCAAAAGCTCTCTTCTACCATCCTCAAGCTCTATCTCGCCATCCTTTAGCTCCTTCAAAGCGTCAGAAAGTTCAATATCTGCCTCGAGCCTTCCATCCTCATATTCCTTCCACCCGTCGTCAAGCTCAATACGTGCTTCGGAGAAAATATCCTGATATCTGATAACAGACCTTTTCTCTCCAAGCGCCTCGAGCTTATCAACTGCCCTCTCGGACCTTACCTCGTATTCGTCTGAAAACGAGTCCATATCCTTGAAGCCTTTTAATGTAATATAAAAGTCGGTATAAACATCCAGATCATAGCTGGATTCATCGACGTATATTATTGTATTTAGCCTTCCGTTCCCGATATTAGTTGTTTCCCTTTCCTTTGAGAAATGGAAGGTATTCCCAACTATTCCTACGATCGTAAATTCCTTTTGTGAATAATTATCAATAACATCTTCGTACTCTTCATTCTCGGCTGAGACCACCAGCTTTTCACCAAGCTTCAGATCAGCAAGAAAAGAGCCTCCCCTTTCTGCAAGAGCCTCACCTGGTTTTTCCGGTAGTCTTCCTTCCATGAGTACCAGCCTGTTTATAGATGCCTTATCTGAAAACAGCGGGAGACCGTATATCCTGGATGCAAGGACCTCGTTGCTATCAGTATCCATTAGTACGTCTGTTACATAAGCTGGCATTATCTCCTCAATAGACTCATCCTGTAAAAGCAACTCGAGGTCGTCTTTGGTCAGTCCCATGGTTGCCTTTATGAAGATATCAGCCATGTTGTTCTCATCGTAGTAGATATCAACTGAGTTATTCATATCTGGAGTTGTTACAAGAAGTCCAGATAGAAAGCCAACACCCAGAGCCACGATCCCGAAAATAGCTGCAAACCTTCCAAGACTCCCCTTTATTTCTCTGTAGATTACCTTGAGATAGGTCCTTTTCACTACCACTCAATCCTTTCTACCGGGGTCGGATCTGAATTTCTTTCGATCTTGGCGACTTTCCCATTCCTTATGTGGATGACCCTGTCGGCCATTGGTGTTATCGCAAGATTGTGGGTTATCAGTATTACGGTCTTTCCCGTCAATCTGCAGCTGTCCTGGAGAAGCTTCAGGATATTTTTCCCAGTGTTGTAGTCCAGTGCGCCAGTTGGCTCATCACAAAGCAATATTTTAGGATTCTTTGCCAAAGCCCTTGCAATAGAAACTCTTTGCTGCTCGCCCCCTGAGAGCTGAGCCGGAAAATTCAGCATCCTCTCCTCCAGACCTACCAGCTTGAGGACCTCCTTCGGGTCAAGGGGCTCCTTGCATATCTCTGATGCCAATTCAACGTTTTCAAGGGCAGTCAGGTTTTGGACTAAATTATAAAACTGGAATACGAAGCCTACGTCATGACGCCTGTACTCAGTAAGCTGCCTTTCTCCTAAACCGCTTATCTTTACTCCATCGAGTATTATTGTTCCATTGTCGCAGGAATCCATTCCCCCCAGGATATTGAGCACTGTAGTTTTGCCTGCTCCACTGGGACCTACTATTACGCAGAACTCACCCTTGTCTATTGAGAAGCTTATATCGTCCACCGCTGCAATCTTATGGTGCCCCATGTGGTAGTATTTGCTTACCTTTTCAAAAACAACAAAATCATTCATAGCTATGCCCTCTCCCTAATCAAGCTTGGTATCTCCTTCATCCATCATTTCCACTATAAGTTCCAAAAGGTTGATAAGCTCATCTGCCTTATCCTGTCCCAGTTTTTCGATAAATCTGGTGAAGTAGTCTTCAACCTGACCCTGCCTGCTAATTATAAACTCCCTTCCCATGGGCGTAAGATAGACAGTAAGCCTTCTCCTGTCTTCCTCGTCCACTAGTGTATCAACATAGCCCTTACGCTTTAATGCAGCCAAGGCTGCTGTTACTCTTGGCCGTGATATGTGAAGCATATCGCTTAAGCCTGACGGGTTTATTCCAGCTTCTCCGTGCTCCAGCATATGGTGTAATATGTAAAGCTCTCCCTGTAGGAATTCTACTACCTGGTGGAATGCTTCCATATAGTATATTTTCCCTAGTGCTCCTATCATTTTATCCTTTACTATTGAAGCCTCCATTTTGTCCTCCTTTAGTTAACAGAGTTAATTATTAACACTGTTAATTATATACCCGCAATGTCCTTAGTGCAATACTTTTTACCGGTCATATTACTTACATCATCCCTCTATTGTGGTATAATTAGTACAAAATATCACTATGGAGGTGCGCCTTGAAGCTGGATTATAAAAGAACATTTTTCTTAGGACTGGCGTTTCTATCAGTTTCAGCATTTTGGCAGCTTTATGACAACATAATCCCTCTTATGCTTCAAAATACCTTTGGGATCGGAGAGACGATGACTGGTACGGTCATGGCATTGGACAATGTCCTTGCTCTTTTTCTCCTTCCATTCTTTGGTGCACTGTCCGATCGGACTGATACCAAGCTAGGTAAGAGAACTCCCTATATCGTTGGTGGAACTATAGCAGCAGTTGTATTTATGCTCCTTATTCCAATTGCGGACAATATCAAGAGCTTTCCTCTTTTCTTTGTTTCCCTGGGTGCTGTGTTATTTGCAATGAGCACCTACAGGTCTCCTGCTGTTGCGCTGATGCCTGATCTTACTCCCAAGCCCTTGAGAAGCAGAGCTAATTCAGTTATAAACCTCATGGGTGCTGTCGGGGGCATAATCACGTTAATCTCCATCAGCCTATTGGTGCCAAAAGAAGCTAGTCCTAGCTATATGCCTGTTTTTACAGTCATAGCTGTATTGATGGTCGCTGCTGTAGCAGTTATGTTGTTGACTATAAAGGAGAAAAAGCTGGGTGAAAGGGTCAAGTCGGAATATCCTGACGAAGAAGAGGATGAAAAAAATGAGAGCTCAAAAGACATGCCTTCTGATGTTAGGCGAAGCCTTAATTTCATTTTAGCCTCGATATTCCTATGGTTCACAGCCTATAACGCCGTAACAACAGCCTTTTCAAGATATGCAGCAAGAGTCTGGGGACTACAGGGAGGCAGCTTTGCAAATGCACTTATGGTGGCTATGGGAGCAGCGATAATTAGTTTTATCCCAATAGGTATATTAGCAAGCCGAATTGGCAGGAAAAAGACAATCCTAGCAGGAATAACGTTAATGAGTCTAAGTTATATTGCAGGTTTCATGTTTATAAACTATTCACCGATGATAAATGTAGTCTTTGCATTTACGGGGATCGGCTGGGCAGCGATCAATGTAAACTCTTACCCAATGGTGGTTGAGATGAGTAAAAGTGGGGATGTGGGGAAATACACAGGACTTTATTATACCTTCTCCATGTCAGCACAGATAATGACGCCTATACTATCAGGCTTCCTCCTTGAAAATGTCAGCTACAGGACTTTGTTCCCCTATTCTGTGGTTTTTTCAGTATTTTCCCTTATCACTATGCTGCAGGTAAAGCATGGTGACTCCAGACCGCCAAAGAAGAAAAGCGCCTTAGACCATTACGATGTAGAAGATTAAGGAGACTGTTATGATAGGACAGATTTTGTTGCTTTTGATCGTTTTATACCTCTATTCAGCTGCGCCGCGTATTAATGGCAGAAGGCACATGGGTCCATTTCTTGAGAAGGATTATGCCCACAGAGGCTTAAAGGATAATTCAGGAGATACCCCTGAAAACAGCCTTAAAGCCTTCAGGCTGGCAGTTGAAAATGGTTATGGGATCGAGCTGGATGTCCAACTGTCAAGGGATAAGGTGCCAATGGTCTTTCATGACAGGACTCTGGAAAGAGTCTGTGGTATTGATAAGCCTTTTAAGGATCTAACCTCGATTGAGCTGAAGGAGTTGAGGCTATTCAGCAGCGAGGAAACCATACCTACCCTTGAGGAGGCTTTGATGGAGATAACAGGAAAAGTCCCTCTTATAATAGAGCTTAAGGTACACCAGGGAGACGATCTTTCTGTTTGTGAGGAGGCCCAAAAAATACTTGACGGCTATTCGGGACCATATTGTGTAGAGTCCTTTCACCCCTTTGCAATGGTCTGGTATAAGAAGCACATGCCACATATACAAAGAGGTCAGCTTTCTTTGGACTATATGAAGGAAAGGACCCATGGACCGGTAATGGATTTCCTTCTTCATAACCTCATGTTTAATTTTGTGACCAAGCCAAGCTTTATTGCATACAGACATCAGGACAAAAAAGGAATATCTCTGCTGATATCAAAAAAAATATTCAATAGCTGTTTAGTTGCATATACAGTTATGAGTAATGAGGCTTATGAGAGTAATAAAGATTTTTACGATCTACAGATATTTGAAGGCTTCACACCAAAAAAATAAGGACCTCTCACTTTTGTGTGAGAAATCCTTTTCCCGCTCTGCAATGCTATTCCTTTTCAATCAAGCCTAGCTTCTCAAATACTATCTTATAGCCATCGGCTCCGTAGTTGAGAGATCTGTTGATCCTGCTGATAGTTGCAGTTGAAGCTCCTGTTAGCTCCTCTATCTCATTGTAGGTCTTGTTTGATTTTAGGAGCTTTGCAACCTCAAGTCGCTGGGCAATCGCCTGTACTTCCTTAATGGTACAAATATCTTCAAAAAATCTGTAGCATTCGTCCATAGTCTCAAGCTGAAGTACGGCTTCAAACAAACTATCCGCTTGTTTGCTTTTGATCTTAGAATTGTAGACCATTTTACCCTCTCCCATCTTTTATAAATTAATTTAATTATATATTACAGTATAAAAGCGTTATTGTAAATAAAAAGCTGGGTATTTCTACCCAGCTGTTTTTATTTAGAATAAGCCTACTATCTCTCCGCTTGGAAGTATATCTATGCTGTCTGCTGCTGGAACCTTTGGAAGTCCAGGCATAGTCATAATTTCTCCGGTCAATGCTACCAGGAATCCAGCACCTCTTGAAACCTTTATGTCTCTTACTGTTATTCTGAAGTTTCTAGGTCTTCCTGCTATTGTTGGATCGTCTGTCATTGAATATTGAGTCTTAGCCATACAAATCGGCATCTTATCAAAGCCCATCTTTTCAATGTTAGCTATGGTCTTTTGGCAGCTGCTTGTAAAGTCTACTCCATCAGCACCGTAGATCTCCTTAGCTATCTTTTCTATTTTAGCCTTGATAGACTCTTCAACATCATAAAGAGGCTTGAATTTAGCTTCACCCTTCTCTACAACCTCTACAACTTTCTTTGCTAGCTCCTCACCGCCAGCTCCGCCTTTGCCCCAAACCTCTGAAACAACCGCTGTAGCTCCAAGTGCCTCACACTTCTTGATAACGAAGTCAAGCTCAGCATCGGTATCAGTTGGGAACTTATTGAAAGCTACTATTGCAGGGACTCCAAATTTATTGACATTTTCGATGTGCTTCTCAAGGTTTTCAAAGCCCTTAGCTAGAAGCTCGAAGTTTTCTTTGCCCCAGTCGTCCTTCTTGACTCCACCGTGATGCTTAAGAGCTCTTACTGTTGCAACTATAACAGCTGCATCAGGCTTAAGGTCTCCAAATCTAGCCTTGATATCGAAGAACTTTTCTGCACCAAGGTCAGCACCGAAGCCTGCCTCAGTAACTGTGTAGTCTGCAAGCTTAAGCCCAAGCTTAGTAGCCAGCATCGAGTTACATCCGTGAGCTATGTTTGCAAATGGTCCACCGTGAATAAGTGCAGGTGTATTCTCGAGTGTTTGCACCAGGTTAGGTGCTATGGCATCCTTCATAAGAAGAGCTACTGCTCCCTGAGCCTTAAGGTCTCTAACGAATACTGGGCTTCCATCGAATTTGTAGGCTACGATTATGTTTGCTACTCTTTCCTTCAGGTCCTCAAGATCACTGGCTAGACAGAATATAGCCATTATTTCTGAAGCTACAGTTATGTCAAAGCCGTCCTGTCTTGGCATTCCATCTGGTTTCCCGCCAAGTCCGATCACTATGTTTCTTAATGCCCTGTCATTCATGTCCAATACTCTCTTCCATACAACCTTTCTTGGGTCGATGCCAAGAGCGTTGCCCTGTTGGATATGATTGTCAAGAAGTGCTGAAATAAGGTTGTTTGACGTAGTTATTGCATGAAAGTCTCCTGTAAAGTGAAGGTTGATGTCCTCCATAGGTACTACCTGTGAGTAACCGCCTCCAGCAGCTCCACCCTTTACTCCAAAGCTTGGCCCAAGTGAAGGCTCTCTAAGAGCTGTTATAGCTGTTTTTCCGATTTTATTAAGTCCCATTGAAAGTCCGATGTTTGTAGTCGTCTTCCCTTCTCCAGCTGGTGTCGGGTTGATTGCAGTCACCAAAATAAGCTTTCCATCCGGCTTACCCTCAAGTCTTTTAAATACGTCAAGTGAAACCTTGGCTTTGTACTTTCCATAATTTACAATCTCATCCTCTGAGATCCCCAGCTTTTCAGCAACGTCCTTGATCGGCAGCATTTTGGCTTCTTGAGCTATTTGCACGTCTGTTTTCAAGTAATCTCCCCCTAATAAAGTATTTTCAGTTATTGATACCCAGTTATTGCCCAATTCAAATCAACTAAAAGCTCATACTGGTATCTAGTATACCAAATATGAGCCTCATTTCAACTATAAACATCGTTAATATTATATCTTTTATGAGGCAAGGGGTTTTCTGTCTATGCCTTGTCACAGGCTGATTATATTCAAATAATCATAGCTTTGCGATATCAGTTCTGTAGCCTTTGTCCTTGAATTCTATCAGGTCGATCGAGTTGTATATCTTTGCTCTGGCATCCTCATAAGATCCTTTTGCTGTAAGGCTAAGTACTCTTCCACCATTGGTAAGCAGCTTACCTGCTTCAAGTCGCGTCCCGTTGTGGAATAGTATTAAGTCCTCCGGCAGCTTTTCAACTCCTGATATCTCATACCCCTTTCTGTAATAACCAGGGTAACCTCCTGATGTCAAAACCACCGTGACGCACGAACTCTCCTCCCATTGAATGTCATCTTCCTTAAGGTCTCCTGACAAAGCCTTGAAAAATATCTCTCCCAGGTCACTTTTTAACCTTGGAAGCACTACCTCGGTCTCAGGGTCGC
>CAZHLQ010000281.1:0-4277 GCA_964533235.1 uncultured Gudongella sp.
AAATGAAAGAGATTAGTTATAATTTTCTAATTTATTAAAAAATGAAAGGGAGGTATTTGTATGGCATTTGTTGAGAAGCTGGTTGGTTGGATTTGGGGAGTGCCCCTATTGGTAACCATCCTGGGTATCGGTTTCTACCTAACCTTCGCTACAGGGTTCTTCCAGTTCGCTAAATTTGGTCACATTATGAAAGAGACCTTTGGCAAGCTGATCGTAAGACATGAAGGCGAAGAAGGAGCCGAAGGTATACTTTCACCATTCGAGGCCGTTGCATCAGCAATCGGAGGATCAGTTGGTGTTGGTAACATCGCCGGTGTAGCAACAGCTATAGCAGTAGGCGGACCTGGAGCAGTAATGTGGATGTGGGTTGCAGCACTTGTAGGAATGCTGATCAAGATGTGCGAAGTTACTCTTGCAGTATACTACAGAGAGAAAGACGAAAAAGGCAATCCTTACGGAGGCCCTACATACTACATGCAAAACGGTATGGGTAAAGAAAGAGGAATGGGCTGGTGGAAGATCCTTGCAATATTGTTTGGATTCGGTATTTTCACTTCTCTTTTCCTTACAATGCAAAACTACTCAGTATCTGAGGCAGTCGGTAACTCCTTTGGTATTTCATTGCTAGTAGTAGGTGTTGCTTATACTATTTTGGTATACATCATTACGGCAGGCGGAATCCCATCTCTTGGAAAATGGGCAGGCAGAATGGTTCCATTTATGACTTTGTTCTATGTACTAGTTGGACTTTTCATTATTCTTAAAAATGCAGGCGACATTCCTGGAGCATTCGGACTTATATTTGCTGGCGGCGTAAGCGGAACAGCAGCAGTAGGCGGATTTGCAGGAGCAGCAGCTGGCAAGGCTATCCAAATGGGTATCGCTCGTGCGGTTTACTCAAACGAAGCTGGTTGGGGAACTTCTCCAATGATCCACTCAACAGCTAGAACTGACCATCCAATAAGACAAGGTCTATGGGGAGCATTTGAGGTATTCGTAGACACATTGGTTGTTTGTACTATAACTGCTCTTGTAATCGTAGTAACTGGCGAGTGGCAATCAGGAGTTGCCGGAGCTACTCTTACTCTTAACGCATTCGAGCATGAGATAGGATCTATAGGTAGAATAGTGCTTGCAGTATCCATATTCTTGTTCGGACTTACTACTACGACCGGATGGTATGCATACTATGAGATCCTGTTAAGACATATGTTCGGAGCAGACTCAAAAACTAAAGAAAAGATACTTACATTCTACAAATGGTTCTATCCTATACCAGGACTTGCAATGACCGTGTATGCAGTATTTGGAGGACAAACTCCAGCTACTCTTTGGTTGTTCGCAGACCTAACAACAGGTATACCGACATTCCTAAACGTTATAGCTCTTGTAATCCTGAGCCCAGTCTTTATAAGACTGTTGAAGGACTACAAAGCAAGACATCTTGGAATTGGTACAGTAGACCCGAACTTCAAGGTTTTCTACGAGGACTAAAATCAATTAAACTAAAAGCCCCGGGTTTTCCCGGGGTTTTTTTAACGAGGAGGGTATTGAATGGATTTGATCTTTATCAATGGAGTGGTCCATACTATGGACAAGAATAAGACGACTGCCGAGGCGGTCGCCGTAGTGGGCGATCGCATAAGATCCGTTGGAAGCACTGAAGAAATTCTGAAGTTAAGGACAGAAGCTACGAAGGTGGTGGATCTGGAAGGTAAAACCCTTGTCCCAGGCTTCAACGACAGTCATATGCACCTTTTGAACTACGGATACAGCCTTACTCAGGTGAATCTCATCGGAACTAAATCCTTGGAGGAGGTCCTTGAAAGGACCAGGGAGTTCATCAAGGAGAAGGGGATCTCCGCAGGTAAGTGGGTAAGAGGAAGAGGCTGGAACCAGGATTACTTTTCAGGAGACAAGGTTTTTCCAACTAGGTATGACCTTGACAGGATATCACTTGAGCATCCAATCTGCGTAACAAGGACCTGCGGTCACGTCTCAGTCGTAAACTCCAAGGCTCTTGAGGTCCTTGGAATAACAAAGGATACTCCTCAGGTAGATGGAGGACACTTCGACCTTGATGAAAACGGCGAGCCAGTAGGTATTTTCAGAGAGGACGCTTTAAGACTCGTCTATGACGCAATACCAACTCCAGGACTTGACGAGATAAAGAGTATGATGCTTGCTGCCTACAGGGATCTGAACGCAGCTGGTATAACATCTGTTGGAACAGACGACTTTGAAGCGCTTCCACAAAGCGATTATGAGAATGTAATCAAGGCATACAGAGAGCTGATAGCTGAAGGCAAAAACAGTGTAAGGATATACGAGCAGTGCCTTCTGCCTGTTAAGGAAAATCTCCAAGGCTTCCTTGGCAAGGGCTATAATACCGGCTGGGGAGACGAAGCCTTCAAGATCGGTCCCCTTAAGCTCCTTCAGGACGGCTCACTTGGAGCAAGGACTGCAGCCCTAATGAAGGATTACGAGGATGAGCCTGGGACGACTGGTATCATAACTGCAACACAGGAATATCTCAATGACCTGGTAATGACTGCACATAAGGCGGATTGCCAGATCGCCATCCACGGGATAGGTGACAAGGGAATGTATATGGCCTTTGAGGCAATGGAAAAGGCTCTTGCCGAATATCCAAAAAAAGATCACCGTCATGGCATAGTTCATGCCCAAATCACAGACGAGTATCTGCTGGATAAGTTTAAGGAGCTTGGTGCCATAGCCTACATTCAGCCAATATTCCTGGATTACGACTGGAAAATGGTAAAGGCAAGAGTTGGAGCTGAAAGAGAAAGGACCTCCTACAACTGGAAGAGCCTGCTGGATCGCGGAGTCCATATCCCATGCGGATCTGACGCTCCTGTTGAGACCTTCAGCGTAATGTATGGCATATATGAAGCGGTTACTAGAAAGGACCTTGAGGGAAATCCCGACGGAGGCTGGCTGCCGGAGCAAGCCCTGACTCCATATGAGGCACTGTATGCCTACACGATGGAGGGAGCATATGCATCCTTCGAGGAGGACCTGAAAGGCTCTATCGAGCCAGGCAAGCTTGCAGACATGGTCGTACTTTCAAGTGATATACTGTCAATAGACCCGAATGAAATAAAGGATGTCAAGGTAGAGTCCACCATTTTTGGAGGCAGGGTACTGTAGGCCCAATCTTGACATAAGAGCTATCTGGATATATACTATTAGATAATTGAACCGTGCTAAAGAGGTAGATATCTACCTCTTTAGCATATAAAACCCTTGGAAGGGAGTCTTCCAGTTTTTTTAGGGCTCAATATCAGAATATTCATTAAAAGGGGGAAGAATTAATGAAGAAAACATTGGTACTTATGCTGTCGGTAGTAATGGCCTTAAGCCTTTTGGCTGGCTGTGGCGGCGGAGGAGCACCTGCAGAGTCCGACGTTATCAAGATAGGCGTATTCGAGCCTATGACCGGAGCCAATGCAGCCGGAGGAGAAATGACAGTTGAGGGGATCCAGCTTGCTAATGAAAAGATGCCTGAGATCCTTGGCAAAAAGGTTGAACTTGTAATTGTAGACAACAAGTCAGATAAGGTTGAAGCAGCTAATGCAGCCAACAAGCTTATCGATCAGGACAAGGTAGTTGCAATAATCGGAAGCTACGGTTCATCATTATCCATGGCAGCTGGAGACATCGTTAAGACTGCTCAGGTTCCTGCAGTCGGATGCTCACCAACTAACCCGCTTGTAACTCTTAATAATGACTTCTACTTCAGAGTTTGCTTTATCGACCCATTCCAGGGAACAGTAATGGCTAACTATGCATTCAACGAGCTTGGAGCAAAGACAGCAGCTATAATCCAGGATGTACAACAGGACTACTCAGTAGGACTTAGCAAGTACTTCGTTGACGCCTTCACTGAAATGACTGGCGATCCAAACAGCATAGTTGCTACAGTTTCCTACAACACAGGCGACCAGGACTTCACAGCTCAATTGACAAGCGTCAAGGGCTTGAATCCGGACGTAATCTTTGCACCTGGAAACTACGGAGAGTCAGCACTATTGATCAAACAAGCAAGAGACCTTGGAATGGATACTCCAATACTAGGCGGAGACACTTGGGAAGCTCCTGAGTTCCTGTCAATAGGTGGAGCAGCTGTTGAAGGTGCAGTATTCTCAACTCACTTTACATCTGAGGCTCCTGTAACTGAGGTTTCAGAGGTATTCCTTGCTGATTATCAAGCAAAATACGGCAAGGCAGCAAATGCGTTTGCAGCACTTGGCTAC
>CAZHLQ010000282.1:0-2271 GCA_964533235.1 uncultured Gudongella sp.
CTGTGATACAATATATTAAAGTATATTGATGGAGAAATAATATGAAAAATATCGTACTGATAGGAATGAGTGGAGTGGGGAAGTCTGTGAAGGGAAGATTTCTGGCTAAAAATATGGGCTGGAGATTTCTGGATACAGACAGGATGATTTCTGATGAATTGGGTATGACTATAGAGGAGATATTTGAGAAGCATGGTGAACCTTTTTTTCGGGAGAAGGAGAAGAATGTCCTGAGGCTTGCAATGGAAGGTGAAAATACTGTCGTATCCGCAGGCGGCGGAATAATCCTTGACCCTGATAATGTCAAGCTGATCAAGGAAAAGGGCGTTGTATTTTTTCTACATGGCTCAATTGATTCTATAGCATCAAACATCGAAAGCAGCAATATTGCAAGACCCCTTCTTTCTGGTGATGGGGAGCTTCGTGACAGGATAGAAAAGCTCTATAGGAGCAGAGAGGCTCTTTATTACTCATCCTGTCATATGGCGATCCATGTGGATGGGATGACCAGGAGAGAATTCTCACGAAAAATCAAGGATAGCTACCGCAACTTTTAACTTGTTAGGATATGGCAATACTGATATAATGTTGTTATTAGGGGTATTGCGGTCGTTGCAATGCGTTTTGATATGAACAGGAGGGAATAGCTTGATACAAGCAGGGGAATTTAGAAAGGGTATAACCTTCGTCATGGACGGGGATGTTTGGCAAATAATCGATTTTCAGCATGTTAAGCCTGGCAAGGGCGCAGCCTTTGTAAGAGCTAAGATCAGAAACGTACTTTCAGGAGGAGCAAAGGAAATCACCTTCAATCCAACTGAAAGGTTTGAGAAGGCTGTTATTGAAACTAAGGAAATGCAATATCTGTATTCAGATGGAGAGCTTTACCACTTCATGGATACCGCTACCTATGAGCAGCTACCATTGTCCTACGAGTCAGTGGAGGATGCTATCAAGTACCTTAGAGAAAACGATACAGCTGTTATCAGATTTTTCCAGGGCAAGGCATTTGAAGTGCAGGCACCAAACTTTGTTGAGCTGGAGGTAACTGAGACTGAGCCCGGAGTAAAGGGCGATACTGCTCAGGGAGCAACAAAGCAAGCAATAGTTGAAACTGGCGTTTCCATCAGTGTTCCGTTGTTTGTGAACATTGGAGACAGAATAAAAATCGACACACGAACCGGAGAATATCTGTCCAGAGTTTAGTCACTGGAGGAATCTCCCGCCTCGTTGATCGCCTTTGAGTGCTTTCTGCAAAGTGCAGAAGGCTCCATTGAGAACTTTATAAGGAGGGGTAATATGGAATACTTATTTCAGAAGGTAGCATACCTTAAGGGCCTGGCTGATGGGCTGGGTATCGACGAATCCACTAAGGAGGGCAAGCTTCTCCTGACTATCGTCGAAACGCTGGAAGAGTTCGCAGAGGTAATGGAGGAGATCGTTGAGGATCAAATCGATCTTGAAGAGTACGTAAACTTCATCGACGAAGACCTTGCTGACGTAGAGGATGATATCTACGGCGACGAAGAGGACTATGAGTTTGATGACGACGACTTTGAGTTTGACGATTACACTGACTGCTGTGACGACGAAGGCTGCGGCTGTCACAAGGGATTTGGGATCGACGAATATTTCGAGGACGAAGACGAAGAAGACGAAGAATAACAACAACTGGCCTAAAGCTTAGCTTTAGGCCTTTCTCTTGCAGATAGCCCATATTGTAATGAGGGCCCTGCTTTGGTATAATACCTGTATAATGATTGAAGGGGTGTTATCATGACTGAAAAGATCCATATGGAGGATATAGAGAACGGAAGTATAAAGATCTCCAATGAAGTACTGGCTGCTATCGCAGGGATGGCATCAAGTCAGGTGGAAGGCGTCGTGGGCATGAGTGGTAATCTTGCTGGAGGAATCACTGAGCTGTTAGGCAAGAAGAACCCTACAAAGGGCATCAAGGTCGAGGTGAAGGAGAATGAGGTTTTCCTTGAGCTGCACCTTATGCTTTGCTTTGGCTCTAAATTAAACGAGGTTGGCCTTGAGGTTCAGAAGAAGGTAAAGGAAGCCATCGAGTCTATGACTGATTTAACAGTAAAGGAAGTAAATGTATTTGTCGAGGGAATAGGCAAGACCAAGGGAGAAAAGGAAACTCAGGAGACTAAATAGTCTGTATGAGTATAGAACTTTGATAAAAGGATAGGAGCAGGATATGGGTAGAAAGCAAGCAAGAGAAGGAGCAATGCAGCTTTTGTTTCAGATCGAAAGCAATGG
>CAZHLQ010000283.1:0-8464 GCA_964533235.1 uncultured Gudongella sp.
ACTGTCTCACACCAGCCTCCATATCAATTGTTCAAAGCCAAGCCTCTGGCTTGGCTTTGAAATGATTACTCTTCGTCTACTACTTCGTAGTCAGCATCAACTACGTCATCCTTTGGATTTCCGCTGTCACTTGATTGTGATTGTCCTTGAGACTGCTCATAAAGCTTTTGGGAAATTGCATGGAACTCATGTGTAAGCTCTTCAGTTCTCGTTTTAATGACATCATAATCGTCACCTTCAAGAGCTTTCTTAAGTGAGTCAAGCTTTTCAACGACCTTGTCCTTCTCAGCATCAGTTATCTTACCCTCTAGATCCTTGAGGGTTTTTTCAGTTTGATACACGATGGAATCTCCATTGTTTCTTATCTCAATGTTTTCTTTCTTCTTTTTATCTTCTTCTGCAAATCTTTCTGCTTCCTTGACCTTTTGGTTGATTTCATCCTCAGAAAGCTTAGTGGAAGCAGTTATGGTTATCCTCTGCTCCTTGCCTGTTCCAAGGTCCTTGGCGTTTACGTTTACGATACCATTAGCATCGATATCAAAGGTTACCTCGATCTGAGGGATCCCTCTAGGAGCTGGTGGAATTCCTGAGAGCTGGAATTTGCCCAACGTGACGTTATCTGCAGCCATTTGTCTTTCGCCTTGAAGAACATGGATGTCAACAGAGGTCTGACTGTCAGCAGCTGTTGTAAATACCTGAGATTTTTTCGTAGGTATCGTAGTATTTCTTTCGATCAGCCTTGTGGTTACACCACCAAGGGTTTCAATTCCTAATGAAAGCGGAGTTACATCCAGTAGTAGGAGGTCCTTTACCTCACCACTCAATACTCCTCCCTGAATAGCTGCACCTATCGCAACACTCTCATCTGGATTTATATCCTTTTGTGGCTCCTTTCCAATAAGTCGCTTAACTGCGTCCTGCACTGCCGGAACCCTTGTCGAGCCACCGACCAAAAGAACCTTTTCAACATCTGAAGCAGATATCCCTGCATCCTGCAATGCTTGCTTTACTGGTTCAATTGTCTTAGCAACAAGATCAGCTGTCAGCTCATCGAACTTCGCTCTGGTAATATCCATATTCAAATGCAAAGGACCAGCACTAGTTGCTGTTATAAATGGAAGGTTTATATTAGATGATTTTGTAGTCGAAAGCTCCTTCTTTGCCTTTTCTGAAGCTTCTTTAAGTCTTTGGAGAGCCATCCTGTCTGCTTTAATGTCTACTCCGTTTTCTCTCTTAAATTGCTCTGCAATATAATTGATCAGTCTGTCGTCGAAATCATCACCGCCCAGATGATTGTTACCTCTTGTTGCCAATACCTCAAATACCCCATCTCCAAGTTCTAGTATGGAAACGTCAAAGGTTCCTCCTCCAAGGTCGAAAACCATAATTTTGTGCTGACCGTGCTCCTTGTCCAGGCCATAGGCGAGAGCTGCAGCAGTTGGCTCATTTATGATCCTTTTTACATTCAAGCCAGCAATTTTCCCCGCATCCTTGGTAGCCTGCCTTTGGCTGTCAGTAAAATAAGCAGGTACGGTAATGACCGCATCTGTCACGGTTTCTCCAAGATAGCTTTCAGCATCAGCCTTGATTTTTTGCAGGATCATAGCTGATATCTCTTCAGGGCTATAATTTTTGCCATCTATATTAACTTTATGATCGCTTCCCATTTCCCTTTTGATCGACTGGATCGTTCTCTCTGGATTTGTTATTGCCTGTCTTTTCGCGGTTTCTCCAACCAATCTTTCTCCATCTTTCGTAAAAGCTACTATAGAGGGAGTTGTTCTATTGCCCTCCACATTAGGAATTATTACAGCCTCTCCACCCTCCATTACAGCTACTGCTGAGTTGGTGGTCCCTAAATCGATTCCAATTATTTTCCCCATTTTATTTCCTCCTCATTATTTAGATACGATTACCATCGCTGGTCTTACTACTCTGTCCTTGAGAATATAACCCTTTTGAAGCACTTCAATAACAGTTTCGGGCTCTTCTTCTGATTCCATTACTGAGACTGCATGATGCAAATTCGGATCGAATTTTTCTCCTATTGCTGGTATCTCAAGTACAGCATTGCTGTTAAGCAGCTCTAATAGCTGCTTTTCTATCATTTCTACTCCCTGGAAAAATCCGTTCGATTTATCATCACAGGTTATTATTGCTCTTTGGAAGTTATCGATAACTGGCAGTAATCCTGATATTACAGCTTCAACTCCGTAGTTGACGGATTGCTCTCTCTCTTTGTCTGATCTTCTCTTGTAATTTTGAAAATCAGCTTGGAGTCTAGCCAACTTATTACTAAGGTCTGCTATCTCGTTTTCCTTTTCCTCAAGGAGTGCTTCTAAGTCTCTCTTCTTCACTTCCTCCCCCATTTCATCGAAATTTTCAGCGACTGTTTCTACTTCATCGGGTTCATGTATATGCTCGTCACTATTTTTTTTTATTTCCTTTTCATCCATCTGTTTCACCTCTTGCCTGTTGGATTATGATTGTTGATTATTTCAGATATATTTTCAGAGAATATCCTCAGAGTTGCCATAAGCTTTGCATAATCCATTCTTGTAGGACCGATTATACCTATCCTTCCAATGGTTTCACCGTTAAGCTTGTAGGTAGTAGTTATTATACTGCACTCCTTCAGAGGAGCATAAATATTTTCCTGTCCTATTCTTACGTCGATATCACTTGATAGTGCTCCCTCAGCCATTATCTCTATCAGCTTGTCCTTGTCTTCGATGGTGGAAATTATTGATCTTACTTTATCTATGTCTTTGTATTCAGGGTAGTTCAAAAGCTGAGTCAACCCATCTGAATATAGGTCAGTCGTCTCAATGTGATCGACGGATCTCCCAATGAAAGGAAGTAATCCCTCTAGTTCCTCCTTATACTGTCTGAACTCATCAAATATACCAATTGCTAGATCCCTGTTTATTGCATGAAAGGTCCTATTTTTAAGCCTTTCGTTCAGGATATTCGATATTTCCGTTATCTGGTGACCGGGGATCTTTCTGTTCAGTTTGAATACTGTATTCTTAACAACTCCAGATTCGTTGACCAAGATCAACAGAATTTGTGTGTCATCTATTGGTAAAAGCTGGATATGCTTGATTTTAGTTTCTCTCAATTGTGGAGAAATGGCCAGAGATGTATAGCTGGTAATCTTAGAAAGCAGCCTCGCAGCATTTTGGATCAGCTGATCCAGCTCCTTGCTTTCTTTTGCCAAGGTCCTCTTGATCTCCAGCTTCCATTTTCTATCCATATCCACTTCATTTTGTTGAATCAAACTATCAACATACAGTCTGTAGGCCTTATCAGAAGGTACTCTACCAGAGGATGTATGGGTTTTATTCAAAAATCCAAGCTCCTCAAGATCACTCATCTCATTTCTTATAGTTGCGGGACTAACTCCCAGATCATAGTACTTTGAAATAGTTCTGGAACCAATGGGTTCTGCTGATGAGATATAGCTGTTAATTATTGCATATAGTACCTTAAATTTTCTTTCATCCAACATATAGCTCACCCCTTTGTCTACTATGGATGATTATTAGCACTCACATGCGCCGAGTGCTAATCCTATTAATAAATTACCATCTCGGGCCAGCTTTGTCAATACTTTTTGTCTTCAGGCAAAAAATCGATCTCTACTATATTACTTAGGTCCATGCCCTTCTCAGTTAGCTGAAGATGAGTCTTTGAATCATTGATAAGTCCTGATTTCTTGTGATTATTAATTACTTTTCCATATCTCTCCTTCAGATCTACGCCAAACATCTCTAAAATCTCGCTATAGGCTACTCCCTCATTCATCCTCAAGCCCAGTATAACGAATTCGGATGCTCTCGTTTCGATGTCAAGGTTCTCTTCACCTTCAATTGGGACCTCGCCATTTTCGATTGCGTTAAAATACTCTTCAAAGCTTGACGTATTCCAATACCGCTTTGGACCAATATTTGAATGAGCTGAAAGCCCTAAGCCTAAATAGGGTTTTAACTTCCAATATCCAATATTATGCTTGCACTCTTTGCCTTCGAGGGACAGATTCGATATCTCATATTGATGGTAACCCGCCTTGGAAAGCAGCTCGATCCCTTGATGGTACATATTTCTTTCAATATCCTCATCAGGCAGATATACAGATCCTTCCTCTACCCATTTTTTCATGGGAGTCCCTTCTTCAATTATAAGTCCGTAAATTGAGATATGGCTAAGCATAAGCTCTGAGGCTTCCTGGAGATCACTAAGAAAGGATTCCAGGGTTTGACCCGGAAGACCAAATATAAAATCACCATTTAAATTTGTGAATCCATGTTCTCTGAGAATGAGCACCGTTGCTTTTGCATCTTTACCTGTGTGGATCCTGCCAAGCTTCCTCAATAAGCTGTCATCAAAGCTTTGTATACCCATACTGATCCTATTGATCCCATAGGACCTGTATAAAGCAGCCTTTTGATCATCTACCGTACCAGGGTTAACTTCGATGGTGATCTCTGCACTATCTGCTACTGAAAATTTACTTCTAATTGAAGCAAGGACCCTGCCAATATAATCAGGCTTTATTGCCGAAGGCGTTCCTCCTCCAATAAAAATCGTATCGATTCTGTATCCTTCCAGTATGGGCGAGTTCAAATCTATCTCCTTTATCAATGAATCTACGTATTTTTCTATGGCATCATTCAATGGTACAGATGCAAAATCACAATAGCTGCATTTGCTAATGCAAAAAGGTATGTGTATGTAGATCCCTAAATTATTCATATTAAACCCTCCAATTAAAAATGCACACTTAGTGTGCATTTTACAGTTTACTTCTTCTCGTCGTATTTAAGCACTGTAAGAAAGGCTTCCTGAGGAACCTCCACGGATCCAATCTGACGCATCCTCTTTTTACCTTCCTTTTGTTTTTCCAGAAGCTTTCTCTTTCTGGAGATATCCCCGCCATAGCACTTGGCCAGAACATCCTTTCTAAGAGCTCTTATAGTCTCTCTGGCAATTATCTTTGAACCAATCGTTGCTTGAATAGGAACAGCAAACTGGTGTCTTGGGATTACATCAACCAGTCTTTCAGCAATGTTTCTTCCTCTCTCGTATGCTTTTTCCTCGTGTACTATCAGTGAAAAGGCATCTACAAGCTCACTATTGATCAAAATATCCATCTTAACAAGCTCACTCTGCCTATAACCCTTCAGTTCATAATCAAATGAAGCATAGCCTCTAGTCTTGGACTTTAAGGCATCAAAAAAGTCATATATTACCTCGTTAAGAGGCAGCTCATAATGCAGAACAACTCGTTTCTCCTCGAGATATTCCATACTGAGATAATTACCTCTTTTATTTTGGCAAAGTTCCATTATTGCACCAACGTACTCTGTTGGTGTCATAATAGATGCACTGACGATTGGTTCTTCCATATACTCAATCTCTGTTGTTGGTGGTAAATTGGATGGATTTTGTATCTCAAGCACCTCTCCATTTTTCTTGATAACTTTGTATATAACGCTGGGTGCTGTAGTGATGATATTTAAATCAAATTCTCTTTCCAATCTTTCCTGTATTATCTCCATATGGAGCAACCCAAGGAAGCCGCATCTGAAACCAAATCCCAGAGCTATCGAGGTTTCTGGCTCAAATACAAGGGCTGCATCATTTACCTGAAGCTTTTCCAGTGCATCTCTTACCGTATTGAAGTCCTCACCCTCTGCAGGATAAATACCGCAGTAAACCATTGGTATTACTTTCTTATATCCAGGCATAGGATTGGAAGCTGGTCTGGAATCATCAGTAATGGTATCTCCTACTCTGGCTTCCTTAACGTTCTTTATACTCGCCGTCAGATACCCTACCTCGCCTGCCTGGAGACTCTCCATTGGTATGTGCTTACTCGTATTGATTCCAACCTCTGTTACTTCAAAGGATCTTCCCGTCGACATCATCCTAACCATCATACCAGGCTTGACAACGCCATCAAATACCCTTATATAGCAGGTCACTCCCTTGTAGCTGTCATAGTAGCTATCAAAAATTAGAGCCTTCAAGGGCGCATTCTCATCACCTGAGGGGGAAGGTACCTTCCTTACGATTGCATCAAGAACTTGGTCAATGTTTATTCCATCCTTTGCCGAAATTTGAGGTGCATCGTGGCCTTCTATGCCTATTATATCCTCTATCTCCTTAATTACCTCATCGGGCCTTGCGCTGGGAAGGTCGATCTTATTTATTACAGGAACTATCTCTAGGTCCTGCTCGATTGCAAGATATACATTTGCCAGAGTTTGAGCTTCAACTCCCTGAGTTGCATCCACAACCAGTATGGCACCTTCACATGCAGCCAGTGATCTGGAGACCTCGTAATTGAAATCCACATGACCAGGGGTGTCTATCAGGTTTAATATGTACTCCTGACCATCGTCAGCCTTATGTATAAGTCTGACTGCCTTTAGCTTTATCGTTATACCTCTCTCCCTCTCAAGATCCATTTTATCCAATACCTGAGACTGCATTTCTCTGGAGGTAAGCATTCCGGTCATCTCAATAAGTCGATCCGCCAATGTTGATTTGCCATGGTCAATATGAGCTATTATGGAAAAATTCCTGATTTTTTCTTTTTTACTTTTCATTAACATTCCTCCTGAAGCTACCGATAAAAATCCTCCCAGAAAAGGGAGGTTATTCAATCTTTCCAAATCTACCATCTATAGGATAATACCTGAAGTCGGTTATCCCTTTGACTGTGTCAAGAGATATCGTTCCAAAATATCTGCTGTCCTTGCTTGCTCCTTCTTCCCGGTTATCCCCAAGAACAAATACTTCTCCCTCCGGTACTACCCAAATGCTCTCACTATAAATATGAGTGTACGGGTCACCCTGTAAATAGTATTCTTCCAGCTGCTCTCCGTTAAGATAGACTATCCCATCCTCTATTTCTATGGTGTCTCCAGAAATTCCGATTACTCTCTTTATATAATCCTTGTCGGGACTATCAGGTGCCTCCAGGACTATTATATCCCCTCTGCTTGGCCCGTTAAAATATAAGGGTACCTTGAGTGCAAACAATCTATCTTTTTCGTGTAGAGTAGGGTACATTGAGTTTCCAAGAACGTAGGTGGTGTTAAATACAAATGTCTTTATGGCAACAGCTATCACAATGGCTGCAATTATGCTTCTTACCCATTCAACAGCTTCACTCTTTTTCTTTACTTCTTCTTCCATTTTGATGCTCCTTCCCGGCTTGAGTTTCCAAGCACAGACAAATATTCTTACATACTACAGAAATATTATACCATTAAAAGCTCTTAAATCAATTAAAAGTATGAAGTGATGGCACATTGGGTAATTATGTGTTACTATGATGTCAGGGAAGATTGTAATAAGTCCCTGAGAATATGCATTTTCAAGTAGGTATTAACTATTATTTTCTATTGCTTTTTAGATTTTGTCGTGGTACAATATCTTTTGTTAGATTAGAGGAGGTGAAATTGTGGCGAATATCAAATCTGCTGAGAAGAGAATCCTGGTAACCAAAAAGAGAACAGCACTTAATAAAAGTAGAAAATCAGAGATCAAGACATATATCAAGAAGTTTGACGGCGCTGTAGCTAAAGGTGAGTATGAAGAGGCAAGGGCACTGTTGAAGCTAATCGATAAAAAGCTTAAAAAAGCAGCTCACAAGAACGTCATACACATGAATGCAGCATCAAGGAAGGTTAGTAGGCTTACTAAGGCTTTAAACAAAGCCATATAAATAAAACTTCGGGACTCGCCGAAGTTTTTTTATTTTTTGTCTGTAATTGTAACTAAAAGCATTTCAACTTCAAGCTTCCCATCTACAGGTAGCGTTTTTAGTCTCCTATCTGTTCTGAGGATAGCCTCCAATATCTCCTCGAGGTATTTTTCGCTGAATTTCTGTGCTTGAGAGCTGATCCTGGAAAATTCGTAGGGCTTTATTTGGAGCTTATTCTGTATCTCTGCAGATCCATATCCCTTCCTCTTATATGAAGTATAACCCAGGATAAGTCTGAATTGCCTTGATATCATAAACAGTAGTCTTTGAATAGGTTCGTTCATTAGCTGCATTTCATAAAAAAGTTGAAGCGCTTTGCCAGTATCCTTTCTTCCGACAGCCTCCAATAGGTCAAATATGTTTTTGTCCAGGCTCTTGATAATTACTCTGTCTATAGCATCTCTTCCAACGAAGTTACTAGTTGTAAAAGCTGCAACCTTCCTTATCTCATTTTCAAGATCATATAAATTCGTACTGCTGTTTCTTGACAGGTACCCTGTTTGCTGCAAAAGATAAGCTAAATCTGAATGGGATATATCCTTCCCCATAGAAATCAAGATGTCTTTTGCCCAATTCTGCACCTGGTCCTGATTAAGCTTCACAAGCTCTAGAGTATAGCCATTCTTATTTAGCTGTTTGTAAAGTCTTGTACTTTTTTTTAGGCTATTATCTGGATCGACCAAGAGT
>CAZHLQ010000284.1:0-22146 GCA_964533235.1 uncultured Gudongella sp.
GGATTACATTGCTGAAAAGCATGACTGGCTATGGTAAAGGTGAAAGATCCAACAACGACTTTAAGATCAAAGCTGAGTTAAAGTCAGTTAATCACAGGTATCTGGATATCACAGTAAAGCTTCCAAGATATTTGATCTATTTAGAGGAGAGTATAAAAAAGCTTGTAAAGGAAAGACTTGGACGTGGCAAAGTTGATGTTTTTATAAATTTAGATTTTGAGAGCTTATCATCTCTTGAAGTGAAAGTTGATATCCCTCTGGCAATGAGCTTCAAGCAAGCTTTATCAGATCTAAAGGAACAGTTGCAGCTTGATGACAGTATTAGACTTGGTAATATTCTATCTATACCTGATGTTATAAGAACTGAAAAGAGGGATCTTGATGAAGCCTCTGTTTGGGAGACACTAAAAGGGGCCTTAGAATTAGCTCTTGATCAGATTTCGTCCATGAGAGAAGCAGAAGGATTACAGCTTAAGCTGGATATGCTGGCAAAGCTGAATGTTATTGAAGGCATAGTGGAAGAAGTAAGGTCCAGATCACCACGTGTGGTCGAGGAATACAAAAAAAAGCTAAACGATAGAGTACAATCATTATTGGAAGATCCTTCAGTAATCGATCAGGATAGGCTAGCTTTGGAGGTGGCTATTTATGCAGACAAAAGCAGCATAGATGAAGAGCTTACAAGAATGAACAGCCATATTGGTCAGTTCAGGGCAATTGTAGATGAAGAAGGAGCAGTGGGTCGAAAGCTCGACTTTCTCATTCAAGAATTCAATAGGGAAGTAAATACTATGGGAAGTAAATCCAGCGATTCGATTATCGTCAATAAAGTGGTTGAGCTTAAATCAGAGATAGAAAAAATAAGAGAGCAGGTTCAGAATATCGAATAAGCGAGGTGATTAAGATGGTGTCTTACTTTATAAACATAGGATTTGGTAATGTTGTTGCTTCCCATAGAATAGTATCTGTCATAAGTCCTGAATCAGCTCCAGTAAAAAGGATGATCCAGGAGTCAAAGGACCAGGGTAAGCTTATCGACGCAACCTATGGAAGGAGAACAAGAGCCGTAATAGTAATGGACAGCGGACATCTTGTTCTAACACCGCTTCAGCCTGAGACTATTGCTCACAGGCTGCACACCAAAGAGGAAGGGCATGAATAATAATGAGGGTTGGTGGATAAATATGGCAAAAGGATTTTTATTAGTACTATCTGGTCCTTCAGGAAGCGGTAAAGGGACTATAAGTAAAGCACTGCTCGAAAAACGTGAAGATATTGTATACTCAGTATCAGCTACTACCAGAAAACCTAGAAATGGAGAAGTAAATGGTGAGAATTACTTTTTTATGTCTGAGGATGAGTTTAAAGCAATGGCTGAAAATGGAGGATTTTTAGAACATGCATATGTTCACGCAAATTACTATGGAACTCCGAAGGATTTTGTTTTTAAGCAAATAGAAAAGGGTGAAATCGTATTTTTAGAGATAGACGTACAGGGAGCTCTCCAAATCAAGAAAAATTACAAGGAGGCAGTATTCATCTTTTTACTCCCGCCAACTATGGATGAGCTAAGATCAAGGATAATTAAAAGAGGAACTGAAACAGAGGAAGACATTAAAAGACGGTTTTCCAATGCCTTTAAGGAACTTGATTTTGTAGGGGAGTATGATTTCTTTGTGGTAAATGATAAGGTTGAAAATGCTGTTGCGGACATCGAATCAATAATACATTCGGAAAAGCTTAGAGTAAAAAGACATAATGATATTAAAAAGCTCGTCACGATGCAAGGAGGAACTGTAAATGTCAAATAGGATCAAGGAACATAAGCTCGAAGGGGAAAGCAGATATACCCTGGTTATGGTTGCAGCAAAAAGAGCTCGTCAGTTAGTAGAGGGTGATGAACCTAGGGTAGACACAGAAGCAAGTAAGCCTGTAACTATCGCATTGGATGAAATAGCAGAGGGAAAGATCGAATACAAGACTCCGAATCTTAATAGTCTGAAGTAGGTGATGAAATGCTTAAAGGTAAAAATATTCTCCTAGGTGTTACAGGAGGAATCGCAGTATACAAGGCTGTTGACCTGGTAAGCCGGCTTATCAAGGAAGGTGCAGCGGTAGACGTTATAATGACTGAGTCTTCACAGCAATTTGTAACACCTCTGACTTTTCAAACTATGGCACAAAGCAAGGTCCACACTGATATGTTTGGTCTCTTGAACTATCTGGATGTGGAGCATATATCCTTGGCAAAAAAGGCTGATATCATCGTTATAGCTCCAGCAACGGGTAATACCATAGCTAAGATAGCTAATGGGATGGCAGATAATATGTTGACAACAGTAGTTCTGGCTTCCACAGCAAAAATCATCTTTGCTCCTGCTATGAACACAAACATGTTTTTGAACCCGATCACTCAAGAGAATATCATAAAGCTGGAAGGTTTAGGCCATGAGTTTGTACCCCCAGGAGAAGGGAGACTGGCTTGTGGAGATATTGGACCTGGAAAGATGGCTGAACCACAGGATATTGTTGAATATATAAAACTTAGTATGACTGAGAAGGACCTACAGGGTAAAAAAGTTATTGTTACTGCAGGACCTACCATAGAGCCTTTGGATCCCGTTAGGTATATAACCAACCATTCAAGTGGTAAAATGGGTTATGCTATCGCTAAAGAGGCAGCAGCAAGGGGTGCTGAAACTATTCTTATCTCAGGACCGACTAATTTGACTCCTCCCAAGGGTGTCAACTATATAAAGGTAGATACTACTCAAAGCATGTTTGATGCGATCGGGAAATACTTTGATAACTGTGATGTTCTGATAAAAGCGGCTGCACCATCTGACTTTAAACCTGAAAAAGTAAGCACAACTAAAATCAAGAAAATGCCTGGCGAGGATTCAGGGCTGACTGTAAGATTTGAAAAAAATCCTGATATTGTAGCTTTTTATGGGAAAAGGAAGGTTAACCAGGTAATCGTTGGATTTGCAGCTGAGACAGACAACCTACTTGAGTATGCTTCAAGGAAGCTAGAGGAGAAGAATCTTGACTTTATTGTAGCCAATGACGTGACTATGGAAGGTGCAGGATTTAAAGGCGATACTAATATTGCAACTATAATTGAAAAAAACGGAACGAAAACCGAATATCCACTAATGTCCAAGGATCAGTTAGCAACTGAGATATTAAACAAAGCCTTGGAGATGATCAGTGTTAGGTAGTAAGCATAAGGCCTGGAGGTAACCTGATGTCATTTGCAGAAATCATAGTAAATCAAAAATCGGCCAAGGCAGATAAACCCTATACCTATAGTGTTCCAAAGGAACTTGCTGCAATAATTGAGCCGGGCAAAAGAGTGTTGGTTCCTTTTGGCAGGTTCAACAAACCCGAAATTGGTTTGGTAGTAGCTATAGAAGACAATGTTTCAGGTGATTTCAAGGTTAAGAAAATTTTAGACGTTTTGGACAAGACGCCTTTGGTAGATACAAAAATGATAAAGCTTGCTTACTGGATGAAGCATGAATATCTGTGTAGCTTTTCAGAAGCAATTCAGACGGTTTTGCCACCTGGAGACTTCAGAGAGGTCAAAACATTTATCAAGTCTGCCAGTAATGTCGATCTCGGGAAACTATCTAAACTCCAGAAGCAAATATTAGAAAACGTAAGTGAAAAAGGATCTGTGAGTATAGATGAACTAAAACATAGGCTGGATACTATTGGCTTGATGACTGCTATACAAGAACTGGAAGAGTTAAAAGCTATTGAACTTAACTTTGACGTTAGCTATCTAGGAAAAGGAAAAACTCAAAAGTTCGTTAAGCCCGTTTTGGATTTTATGGAGGGTAATGAGACAATAGGACAAAGAGCTGGAAAGCAGAAGCTCCTTTGGACCGAAATTCATAAAAACAATGAAACCTCTGTAAATGATCTTTTGCTTAAGTGCAATACAAGCTTAAGTGTACTAAAAATACTTGAAGCTAAGGGCTTCGTAGAAATTTATGATAAAGCTATATTTGAGTCGCCAATTAGAAAAGATATTGCTGATTATTCAAAAATTCAATTGAATTCTCACCAAAGAAAGGTTTATGAGAGTATCAATGCTAAGCCAGGCGGTGCATTTCTTATACACGGCATAACAGGTAGCGGTAAAACTGAAATATATCTACAGCTTGTCGAAAGAATGCTGAAAAATGATAAGGACTCAATAATCCTTGTGCCTGAGATATCACTAACGCCACAGACTATCGACAGATTTGCAGGTAGATTTGGAGATAAAGTAGCAATACTCCATAGTGGATTAACTCAGGCAGAGCGGTTTGATCAGTGGAGAAGAATAAAATCAGGTGAGTACAAAATAGTAGTTGGAGCAAGGTCAGCAATATTTGCACCCTTCAAGAAACTTGGTTTGATAATAATTGATGAGGAGCATGAGAATACCTATAAGTCAGGTATAAATCCAAAGTATAACACGTATGAGGTAGCAAGAAAGAGATGCTCCCTTGATAACTGCAGCTTAGTCCTAGGAACTGCTACACCAGCTGTAGAGACTTATTATGCTGCACTTAATGGGGATCTGGAGCTTTTAGAGATCAATAAACGAGCTACGACGATGCAGCTACCGGAAATCAAGGTTATTGATATGAGGAAGGAACTATCTGAAGGAAATAGATCTGTAATTAGTAGAGTTCTCTATGAGGAAATGAAATCCGCTTTGGATAACAATAAGCAGGTGATAGTATTTCTTAACAGAAGAGGTTATTCAGGGACTGTAGTCTGCCGGTCTTGCGGATATGTTGTCAAGTGTGAAGCTTGTGAGGTCAGTATGACATATCACAAAAGCATGAATAGATTAAGATGTCATTATTGTGGAAGCACTAAACCAATCCCTACTATATGTCCGATTTGTGGCAGCAGTTATATCAGGGGATTTGGTGTAGGTACTGAAAAGGTTGAAGAAATATTGCAAAGAGTATTCCCGGGAAAGAGAATCGCCCGTATGGATAGTGATGTAATAAGGAACAGAGCTGACTATGAGAGAATATTGTCTTCGATGAAGGATGGGTTTATTGATATTTTGCTTGGTACTCAGATGATATCAAAGGGATTGGATTTTCCAGATGTAACTGTTGTAGGAGTCATAGCTGCAGATATAACCTTAAACTTGCCTGATTTCAGATCACCAGAACGAAGCTTTCAACTGACGACACAAGTTGCAGGTAGAGCTGGTAGAGGTGAGTGGAGCGGTAAAGTTATAATACAAACATACAATCCTGAGCACTACAGTATCCAATTTTCCAAGAGCAGCGACTATAAAGGTTTCTATTCGGAGGAGATAAAGCTGAGGAAAGCATTAAACTATCCACCGTTTGTAAAACTTGGAGTCATCACTGTATTCGGTAAAGATAACGAGTTAATTAAGACAACTATCAATAAAGCGTTTGCGCTGCTTGAGGAACAGATCGGAATATCATCTGGTGTTGAGCTTCTAGGACCGCACCCCGCACCTATCGAAAAAATAAGTGGAAATTATCGACATCAAATAGTGTTAAAATTTGGTTACAATAACGAGCAAAAGGTGAAGGACTCATTGAACAGGGTATTTATACAAGATGAGGGAAGAATTAGAAAGAATGATATTAAGGTCAGTATCGATATTGATCCTGTGAGTATCTTATAGGAGGAAAATGATGGCATTAAGACAAATAAGAGTGGATGGAGACCCGATCCTTAGGAAGAGATCCAGAGAGGTTGAAATCATAGACGATCGATTTCTAGAGCTTCTGGATGACATGGTTGAAACTATGAGGTCAGCTAATGGAATTGGGTTAGCTGCGCCACAGGTAGGTATCCTAAAAAGAGCAATAGTAATAGACGTAGGTGAAAAACCGATAAAAGCTGTCAATCCAGTTATATTAGAGAGAGAAGGAGCTATTAAGGATATTGAAGGCTGCCTCTCAGTTCCTCAAATGCGTGGTACAGTTGAAAGACCTGAGAAAATAAAGGTAACTTTCAAGAATGAAAATGGTGAAAACCTAGTCATGGAACCAACCGGTTATCTTGCTAGAGTATTTTGTCATGAAATCGACCATTTGGATGGGATACTTTATACTGATATGGCAACAGATATGTATAATGAAGCACAAGAGGATGATGAGGAATGAAGATAATTTACATGGGCACACCTGAATTTGCTGTGCCTGCATTAAAGAGCTTATACGAGAGTGGATTTGAAATTCCTCTCGTGATAAGCCAAAGAGACAAACCCAAGGGTCGTGGGAAGAAGCTTCAACCTACACCTGTTAAGGATATGGCTGTAAGCTTAGGACTTAAAATCCACCAGCCTGATAATGTTAATGATGACGAAACTATTGAGATGATAAGATCAATAGAACCTGATTTTATAGTGGTTGCGGCTTATGGCCAAATATTAAAAGAGGAGATACTAAAGATTCCAAAATTTGATTGCCTTAATATCCATGCTTCACTTCTTCCAAAGTATCGGGGAGCTGCCCCAATTAATTGGGCTATAATAAATGGTGATACAGAGACTGGAATTACCATTATGAAGATGGAGAAGGGTTTAGATACAGGACCAATGATTTTAAAGACGGAGACTCCAATTAATCGAGATGAAACCTCTACGGAGATTCATGATCGTTTAGCGGTTATTGGTGGGGAGCTTATAATTGAAGCAATCTATAAAATTACCAATGGTAGAGCTAATTATACACCTCAGGACCATGGAGAAAGTAGTTATGCTCCTATGCTGTATAAGGACTCTGGAAGGATCGACTGGGATAAAAGTTCTGAAAGTATTAGAAATTTGATTAGAGGACTATTCCCATGGCCAAATGCATATTTCACATATAAGGGTGAAAAGGTCAAGGTATTCAAAGCAGAGTCTATTTCATACTCTCACGAAGTAATGCCGGGAACCATAGTTGATGTCGATCAACGAGGTATCAAGGTAGCTTCTAAGGATGGATTCGTAGTCATAGAGGAGATTCAGTTTCCAAATAAGAAGCCTATGAAGGTTTCTGCATATTTACTAGGCAATGAAATAGAAAATGGCTACATTTTATAGAGGAGATGGTTGTCATGTATTCAGGATTTTATGATTCGACTTGGTTTATTTTAGTCCTACCTGCATTATTGTTCTCGATGTATGCTCAGATGAAAATAAAGACCACTTTTACAAAATACCTTCAGATACCTAGTCAAACTGGTCTAACCGGATCTCAGGTAGCTAGATTTATTCTAGATAAGAATGGTTTGAGTAATGTAAGGATCGAGCCTATTGCCGGTAGTCTAACAGATCATTACGATCCAAGGACTGAGGTTGTAAGGCTTTCTCAAAATGTATTTGGGGGGAGCAGTATAGCAGCCGTAAGTGTTGCCGCTCACGAGGTTGGACATGCTATTCAGCATGCTAACAGCTATTTTCCTCTTTCTCTCAGGAGTGCGTTAGCACCAATTGCAAGCTTTGGATCAAGACTTGTATGGATATTCATATTTATTGGGATGATCATCAGTCCATTTTTCATTGATTTGGGTATTGCTTTATTTGTTGGTGTAGTATTATTCCAGTTCGTAACTCTACCAGTCGAGTTCAATGCCAGTAAAAGGGCGCTTGAACAGCTTGAATCTGGGATCATTGATGGCGATAGTGCAAGAGGGTCTAAAAAAGTCTTAAACGCAGCGGCATTGACGTATGTTGCGGCTACTGTAGTAGCTCTTGCGGAGCTTCTTAGACTACTGGCAGTATTTAACAGAAGAAGATAAGAGGGATATCCTCCCTCTTTTTTATTGGGGGTATAGAGTTGGTATCAGGAAGAGAGCTTGCATTAAAAATATTGAATGAAATAGATAATGAAGGAGCCTATTCAACTCTATCTGTTAAGAAGGCACTCGATGATAACGATAGAAAAGATGCTGGTTTTATTAGAGAACTAGTATATGGAGTTCTCGAAAATCAAAGATTGATCGATGAAATAATAATTGAGTCTTCGAGCATAAGAATGAAAAAAATCCACCCTATGATTCTCTTGATTCTTAGAATTGGTATCTATCAAATCATATTTATGGATACAATCCCTGAGAGTGCAGCAGTTGATGAAGCCGTCAAATTGGCAAAAAAATATGGGCATAAGGGTACTATTGGCTTTGTTAATGGAATTCTTAGAGGGATAGCGTCAAGAAAGACTTTCTTTATGAATGAGGATTACAAATCAGGCGATCATGATCTTGGGATAAAGTTTTCGCATCCAGACTATATGGTACGATTGTGGTTTGAACAATATGGGTTAGATTTTACCAGGGATCTCTTAAAATCCAATAACAAAGTACCTCCATTTACTATCAGAACAAATACATTAAAGGTATCCACAAAGGACCTTATGCATAGACTGGAGAGCTATGGATTTGAAACAGTCAAAGGTTCTATTGCCAGGGACAGTATCATTGTAACAAACCCAAAGGCAATGACGAATCTGCCAGAATTTAAAGAGGGTTTGTTTACTATACAGGATGAGGCAAGTATGATCGTAACTGAAGTAATAAATCCTACAGCTGGTTCATTTGTAATCGATGTCTGTAGTGCTCCTGGAGGAAAATCTACTCACATTGCTCAATGGACAGGTGATAATGGGGCAGTAATAGCTCGAGATATTTATCCACACAAGCTTATTCTGGTAGACGGACTTGCTAAAAGGTTAGGGATAAAAACAATAAAAACAGAACTATGGGATGCTTTGAAAATTGATGATGGGTTGTTAAACAAAGCTGATTATTGCCTTGTAGATGCACCTTGTTCAGGGCTTGGATTGATAAGAAGAAAGCCTGATATCAAGTGGACGCGTTCAAGGGACGACATCAGGGAGCTTTCGTTGATCCAAAGTAGAATTCTAACTGCAGCTTCTGGGTACGTGAAGCCAGGTGGTACTCTAGTCTACAGTACCTGTACGATCAATAAAGAAGAAAATATAGAAATTATAAGGAAATTTTTATTTGCCAATAAGGATTTTGAATTACAGCCGATCGTATTATCTACTGGCAAGGTAATATCGAAGTCTCAGTCGGAAGGCTTTCTGGAGCTATATCCTAATATACATGGAACAGATGGATTCTTTATTGCAAAGCTCGTCAGAGCTGTATAACCACATATATACTTTTGGAAAGAGTAGGTATTTTAATGGAATTAAATGGGATAAGATTAGAAGAAATCAGAGAGCTTATTGAAGGGTTAGGAGAAAAATCCTTTAGAGCTGAGCAAATATTCAGATTTTGGCATCAACAGAACGGGAAAGACGTCAGTGACTTAAAGCAAATACCATCGCAGCTTAGACAAAAATTGAGTTTGGAACACAGTGTTTCTGGGATGAAGGTCTATAAAAGATTCAGATCTCAAAACGACCCGACAGTCAAATATCTTTATTTGCTGGACGATGGCAACATAATCGAGAGCGTTGTCATGAAATATGAGCATGGGTATTCCCTTTGTATATCTACGCAAGTTGGGTGTAGAATGGGGTGTAGTTTTTGTGCGTCTACAAAGGAAGGTCTTGTTAGAAACCTTACTACCGGTGAACTTCTAAATCAACTCTATCTAGCTGAGGAGGATCTTGGTATTAGGATATCCAATATCGTCCTTATGGGTAGCGGAGAGCCTCTAGACAATTTTTGCAATGTAGACAGGTTTTTTGATATAATCAATCATGTTAAAGGAAGAAATATAAGCCTTAGAAATATAACACTATCAACCTGTGGTGTTGTACCTGGGATATATAAATTAGCAGAGAAGGATATACCAATTACATTATCAATTTCTCTACACTCTCCATTTGACGAGAGAAGAGCCCAGATAATGCCAATAGCTAAGAAATACAAGCTTGACGAGCTGTTCAATTCACTTAGGACCTATTCAGAAAAAACTGGTAGAAGAATCACTTTTGAATACACACTGATTGAGAACGAAAATGACAGGGATGAAGATGCACTTGAAATGGCTAAACTAATGAGAGGTCTGCTGTGTCATGTAAACCTCATTCCATTGAACCCAATAAAGGAATTTGATAAGGGTAGACCTGAGAAAAAGGGAGTAGCTGCTTTTCAAAAAAAACTTCTTGATTACGGTATCCCAACTACAATTAGAAGAGAGATGGGTGGGGATATCAGCGCTTCTTGCGGGCAGCTGAGAAGAAGTTTCATAGACGACAAGAACTGATGATGAGGTGGTTAAATGCTGGTAGGAGCAGTAACGGACATAGGAGTTGTTAGAACGGCTAATCAGGATAGCATGTTTATTTCAAACGATCCTTCACTTAGATTGTTCATTGTAGCAGATGGAATGGGTGGTCATAAGGCTGGTGAACTGGCAAGCAAACTGGCGGTCGAGTCAATAGCAGGCTATTTTTCAAGCGTGAGTCCTAAGATAACTAGTGAAGTAAAGGCTCAGGGAGCAGTTGTCGATTCAATAGCTATGGCAAATGAAGAGATATTCAATAAATCTACTAAAGATTCCGAGTGCACTGGGATGGGTACTACTCTAACTATGTGTTATGCCTACAAAAGCAAACTAATTCTTGGGCATGTTGGTGACAGCAGAGCGTATATTCTTCGAGATGGTGGGATAGCTCAATTGACAGAGGACCACTCTCTCGTTAATCAGCTGATCCGAGGAGGGAAGATCACAAGACAGGAAGCTATTAATCATCCACAGAGAAATGTGATTACTAGAGCAGTTGGTACGAGTGAGGATATTGAGGTAGACACTCTTATACTTAAACCATTGAAGAATGATGTTATAATATTATGCAGTGATGGTTTGACGAATATGGTGGGAGATATTGAACTATTAAGTATCTTCTCCGACAGAGAAGACCTTCAATCTGCATGCAGGATGGCGGTAGAGCTCGCTAAGACAAACGGTGGTACGGACAATATTACTGTTATAGCTATACGAATTTGATAGAGGTGAAAAGATGATAGGAATGACGTTAGGCAATAGATATGAAGTGGTCGAGAAAATTGGATCTGGCGGTATGGCTGTAGTCTACAAAGCAAAATGCCACCTGCTGGATAGATTCGTGGCTATAAAGGTATTAAAGGAAGAGTTCAACAATGATGATGACTTCATCAGGAAGTTCAGAAGAGAGTCACAAGCAGCAGCCAGTCTGTCGCATCCAAATATTTTGAATATATACGATGTAGGATCTGAGACGTCTGGTGAGGGAAAAATCCATTATATCGTTATGGAATATATCAAAGGAAAGACTCTAAAGGAAGTCATTAACGAAAAGGGAAAGCTTTCTACTGAGGAAACAGTAAATTATTCGATTCAAATTGCGGAGGCTCTATCCCATGCACATAAGAATCATATAATCCATAGGGATATTAAGCCACACAACATAATGGTGACTGACGATAATAGGGTGAAGGTAACAGATTTTGGGATAGCAAGGGCTGTAACGTCTTCCACAATAACCACAACATCAAATGTTCTCGGATCAGTGCATTATTTTTCTCCTGAACAGGCAAGAGGTGGTTATACTGATGAAAAATCCGATATATATTCTCTTGGGATTGTTATTTATGAGATGCTGACAGGGAAGGTTCCCTTCGATGGAGATACTCCCATAGGTGTAGCATTAAAGCATGTACAGGAGGAAATGACTCCACCGGTTTCTGTAGATATGACTATACCTTCAAGTCTCAATAATTTAGTGATGAAATGTACCAGAAAAAGACAGAGCGACAGGTATCAAAGTGCTGATGAAGTTTTAAGAGAGCTTAGGTCATTTAGAGCTGAGAACACTAGTATTATTGACAACTCAGAGGATACTACTGAAATGACCAGGGTCATACCCATTATTGAAGCTCCTGAGATTTCTGATGAATATTATGAAGAAAATAGACCGAGAAGAGCCTCAAGGAAGCAAGATAAGAAGAACAGGATGATGGTCATTGCAGCTGCTGTCCTTGCAGCATTTATACTGGTCACTTCGATTTTTGCTGGTTATTCTAGGCTTAAAGATGCTCTAGGTGCTTCGCAGGATACCAATATGCCAAACCTGGTCGGAAGTACTGAGGGTGAGGCAAAAGCCTTGGCTGAGGAGTATGGTTTTCAACTCAACATATTAAATAGAATTAGTAATTCGCAATACCCAGCAGGAGTTATTATTGATCAGAATGTAGACGAAGGTGTCAGGATCAAGGCTGGTTTTCCAGTAGGAGTTACTGTAAGCAGTGGTTCAAATTTAGTCAATGTTCCTCTGTTGATGAACAGAACCTTGGTTGAAGCTGAAGAGCTTGTTAAGGATGCTGGTTTAAGAATTGACGTCTCATATGAGTTCTCAGATGATATCCCCATAGATGTAGTAATAAGACAAACCATAGAAGCTATGACACAGGTTGATCCCAATACTAGGATAGAAGTTGTGGTAAGCAAAGGTCAAGAGGTCACTGAGGTAATAATGATCCAATTAAAGGGTCTTAGCATAAGTCAGGCAATGAATGAGATAGTGGGTCTTGGACTTGTAGTGGGGGAAGTAAAGTATGAGCCAAATAATACTGTGCCAGCAAATGAAGTATTTTGGCAATCATATGAACCAGGTACAACTCTAGAGTCAAATACTGCAGTTGACATGTATGTTAGCTCTGGCCCAGATACGACAGTCCCTGAGCCAGCAGAAAATCCTGAACAGCCTCCAATACCTCCAAATCAAGAAGAAACAAGCTTTTCCTTTGTATTGAGACCATTTGAGGATAGAGACGAAACAAATGTAGTAGTATATAGACGTCAGGATGGTATTACAACTATGGTTTATTCAGCGATCCATAAGCTTGAAGACGGTGCATTTCAGGTTACTGTTTCCGGTTCACCAGGTGCTGAATTCGACGTATACTATGATGATATTTACCAATACACTAGGGTTAAAGAGTCATAGCCATGAGAGAAGGTAGGATCACTAAAGGAATCGGCGGATTTTATTACGTTATGTCGAAGGGTGAATTGATTGAATGTAGAGCGAGAGGACTCTTTCGCGAAATGAACATCACACCTTTGACAGGAGACAGGGTAAGAATAAGGGTCGACAAGGATTCAGGCTCAGGCTATATTGAGGAGATCCTCGAGAGAAGCTCAGTACTATTAAGGCCTCCTGTCGCCAATGTCAGCCAGGCAGTGATTGTAGTAAGCACAAGAGATCCTGAACCAAATTTGTGGCTGGTCGACAAAATGGTCATTATGGCCGAAGAACAAGATTTGAATGTAATATTCTGCATAAATAAGTGCGACATAGACATTAAAAGGGCAGAAGAACTTAAAAATATTTATTTGAATGCTGGGTTTATTGCTATATTGACAAGTACGAAGACAGGTGTGGGCATATCAGACCTTAAGGAGTATTTGCATGATAATACAAGTGTATTTGCAGGTGCTTCAGGATCTGGTAAATCTTCGTTACTTAACTCACTTGATCACTCATTCAAACTCCAGACAAGCCATATAAGCAGGAAAACGGCTAGAGGTCGTCACACTACAAGGCATGTGGAACTGCTATCACTTGATGTAGATTCATATGTTCTGGACACACCGGGATTCAGCTCATTATCGCTTGATTTTGTAGAAGACCCTGTAGATCTTCGCGATTACTACAGAGAGTTCAGCAAATTTGCAGCAAATTGCAAGTTCTTAAGCTGTCTTCATGATAGTGAACCAGGTTGTGCTGTGAAACAAGCTGTTTTATCAGGAACAATAGGAGAAGAGAGATATAAGAATTACCTTGTAATATTGGAGGAGCTTAGAAAGAGGAGGAAATACTGATATGCCACTTATTGCACCATCTATTCTGTCAGCAGATTTTTCACGGCTGGGAGAAGAAATTAAAAGTGTAGAAGCAGGCGGAGCTGACTACATTCATCTGGATGTAATGGACGGGATTTACGTACCTAATATAACATTCGGGGCTCCTGTTGTATCCAAGCTAAGAAGTAGTACTGCGCTACCATTTGACGTACACCTCATGGTTGATAGACCTGAAAGATTTATCGAAGATTTTGCTAAAGCAGGTTCTAACATCATTACCGTACATGCAGAGGCCACTATCCACCTGCACAGAACTCTTCAGCAAATAAGAGCTGCTGGAATTAAAGCTGGTGTATCATTAAATCCTGCAACACCTCTACAATGTCTTGAATATATAATTGACGATTTGGATCTGATACTATTAATGTCGGTCAATCCTGGCTTTGGAGGTCAAAGCTACATCCCTGCAGTAACTGAAAAGATCAGAAGAGTAAGGGAATTGATAAGAGAATCGGGAAGAGAAATAATCCTCGAGGTAGATGGGGGTGTCAAACTTGAAAATGCAATGGAGATCCTCAAGGCTGGAGCTGATCTTTTAGTTGTTGGATCAGATATTTTTTCTGAAGGTGATCCTGAAGAAAGGACAAGGCTATTTAAAGATATCAGGTAAAAATCAACTCATTTGAATTAAATTCTAAAATGTGCTATAATAGGCTTGTAGACAAATAAATATATCAACAGCACTGGGGGAGCATTAGCTGAGAGTGGAGAAATCCCGACCCTTATGACCTGAACTAGGTAATTCTAGCGGAGGGAAGTGTATATAAAAATATACTCATCACTCCATGTGGTGAGTTTTTTATATCTCTTATGCTGTTGCAGAAAGGGAGGATAAAAATGGACAAGAAAAAGAACAAGACTCTAATGTTGGCAGAAGGAGGCATGATGATCGCACTTGCAGCTTTATTAAGCTATGTGAAGATATATCAGGCACCCAATGGAGGAAGTGTTACAGCTGGTAGTATGATACCTATACTGCTCTTTGCAATTAGATGGGGAATACTACCTGGTTTGGCAGTAGGAGCATCCTATGGTTTACTAGACTTCGTTCTTAAACCATATTTCGTACACCCGATCCAGTTTTTACTGGATTATCCTTTAGCATATGGTGCTCTTGGACTTGCTGGATTAGTATATGTTTTTAGCCATAACAAGACTCAGAATCAATATCCAGTAATAGGATTTGGTGTTTTCATTGCAATAATCGGAAGAATGGCGGCACATGTAATATCAGGCGTGGTCTATTTCTCAGAGTATGCTGGAGATCAAAATCCATGGATATACTCCATAGGATATAATGCTTCATATCTTATTCCAGAACTTGTTATTTCAGCTGTAGTCTTAATATTAATATGGAAGCCTGTTCAAAAAATTATGAGGTAGGTTATTATCATGAAAGGTATCATTATCGCTGGTGGTAAAAGTATTTCTAAACTTAAACTGGAAAAGCTCCTAAGGGATATGGATATTATTGTAGCAGCTGACAGTGGATTTAAACACCTGGTCGGAGTAAACAAGGAACCTGACTATCTGGTTGGAGATTTTGATTCAATAGATCATACTTTGCTTACGACGGTGGATAGAGAAATCACTAGAATAGTACGACATCCAGTTGAAAAGGATAAAACTGATACTGAATTGGCAATAGACGTTCTCGTAGAGAATAATGTCAAAGAAATCTTTATAGTTGGCGGTACGGGAACAAGACTGGATCACACATTGTCAAATATCAATAGTTTAAAATACATGTATGATCGAGGAATAAATGGTACAATACTCGATGATCACAATATTATCACCTACCTCAAGGGAGAAGATTCATTTTATGTGAAGGATAAGGGTCGGTATGTATCGATCCTACCAATATCTAGCGATGGAGTGATAATATCACTTGACGGCTTCCATTATCCATTATGTAACAAGCTTTTGGAATTTGGAAGCAGCCTTGGTATAAGTAACTACCTGGAGGCAGAAGAAGGCACTATTACTTGTCATAAAGGCGAGATTATTATTATAGAAGCAATAGATTAAAAAAAAGCTTACATTGCATTGTGTGCATTGTAAGCTTTTTCATTCTTTTTTACTTAAATTAGATTGCTCTTTGAACATAACCTGATCTAAGACATCTAGTGCAGACATTGATTCTCTTTGTTGAACCATTAACTACTGCCTTAACTCTTCTTATGTTTGGAGCCCAGGACCTTGAACTCTTTTTATTTGAGAAGGTTACCTTATTTCCGAATGCTTTGCTTTTTCCACAAACCTCACAAATCCTAGCCATGAAAACACCTCCTTAACAACCATAGAGAATATTGAATAATAATAATCATTTCTCTGCAACATATTACATTTTAACACAACGGTATATAGAATTGCAACCCAATTTTGGGGCTTTATAGCTTAATTAGTTGAACTTTGTTTTATTATATTGTAAAATAATGTGGATAGCAACTATTATCATTGGAGGGGATGGAAATGCCTGTAAGGACTAAGACGGAATATGGCAGCTTGATCATAGATGACAGTGTGTTCGCTTCACTCGCCGGAATGTCCGCAATGGAGAGCTACGGGATAGTCGGAATGGCAGCAAAGAATGCCAAAGATGGCTTTTTTGAGCTCCTCAAGACGGAATCCCTCTCGAAAGGGATAAAAGTATATATCAGAGATAACCTTGTGACAGTTGATATGTATGTAATCCTGGAGTATGGGATCAAAGTATCGGTCGTATGTAGAAATATTATCGACAAGGTCAAATTTAATATCGAAAGCTTCACAGGCCTAAAGGTTGACAAAGTAAATGTCTTTGTTCAAGGCATACGAATCGATAAGTAATCGGGGAGGTACAATACTTGAAAACAACATCAATAGATGGGAATAAATTAAAAAATATGCTGGAAAGTGCAGCTCTGATGCTGGAGGACAATAAGGAAGAGGTTAACTCTCTCAATGTTTTCCCAGTTCCAGACGGAGACACTGGGACTAACATGCTGTTAACCATTAAATCAGCTTTAAAGCAAGGCCTTCTTGTAAGTGAGAATAGTGCGTCAAAGGTTGCTTTAGCAGCAAGCCAAGGCTCTCTTATGGGTGCAAGAGGTAATTCTGGCGTTATTCTATCTCAGCTTTTCAGAGGCTTAGCCAGTGGTATTGGAGAAAATGCAGAAGTAGACTCAAAAATTATGGCTGAGGCTTTAAAGAAAGCTTCAGATACAGCATATAAGGCTGTTATGAAACCCACAGAAGGTACAATTTTGACCGTAGCAAGAGAATGCGGCGAAAGAGCGATGGAGATTTATCATCTTCATGAAGACCCTTCTGACCTTTTAGACGAGGTTATAAAACATGGAAATGACGTTTTAAAGAAAACTCCTGAGATGCTTCCTGTACTTAAACAAGCAGGGGTGGTCGATGCAGGAGGTAAGGGCTTATTATACATTCTGTCAGGAGCATTAAAAGCACTAAGGGGAGAAGTAATTGTTACAAGACAGAAGGCTGAAGCAGTAACTCCAGTCAAGGAAGTGCCAAAGAGAAGAGAGCATATAGAAACAGACGACATTAAGTTTGGATATTGTACGGAGTTCATGATAAATACTACTAAAGGCGATACAGAAGCCTTTAGAGACGAGTTGTCTGTATTTGGAGATTCGTTGCTTGTAGTAGGGGGAGACGGACTTATCAAGGTGCATGTTCATACTAATAACCCTGGTCAGGTACTTGAGAAGGCTCTGCTTTTAGGGGAGTTGAGCGATATCAAAATAGATAATATGCGATATCAGCATGAAGAGGTATTGTTGAAGGATGAGCTGAATGTAATAAGAGAAAGCTCAACGATACAACCAGAAGAAGAGTCTAAGTATTCAGTTGTTGCCATATCTATTGGAGAAGGTATAGACAGTTTATTCAAGGATTTAAATGTCGATGTGCTTGTTTCAGGCGGGCAGACTATGAATCCTAGTACTGAGGACATTCTGTCAGCTATTGATAAAACCTCAGGCGAGAATGTTATCATTCTTCCAAACAACAGTAACATTATACTTGCAGCTGAACAAGCTAAAACCCTTAGTGATAGAAGTATTATTGTTATACCTACCAAAACAATTCCACAGGGTATAGCAGCTTTGTTGGCTATGGATCCTGATAAAGCTCCTGCAGAGAATGAAGCTACAATGTGCGAAGCAATAAAGAAAGTTGTTACAGGACAGGTAACATTCGCAGTAAGGGATACCGAATTCAACGGCACTCAAATTAACAAGGATGACATTATCGGATTATCAGACAAAGAGATTTTGTCAGCAGGAACCGATGTAAATATAGCATCTAAAGAACTCATAGATAAGTTGATGGACGAAGACATGTCCATAATCACTATCATGTATGGGGAGGATATAAGCGAGAACGATGCAAATGAACTTGCTGGTATTCTCGAGGAATCTTATCCGGAACTGGACATTGAGGTTATCCACGGAGGACAGCCGTTGTATTATTATATTTTTGCGATCGAGTAACCCTGCCTATCGGCAGGGTTTTCATCTAGATAGAGGTGCTTTATGGAAAAGCTTAAAAACAAAATTCAATATCTAAAAGGAGTTGGACCTAAAAAGGCATCCAAGCTAAGAAGATTAGGTATTAATACGATTGAGGATTTGCTTTATTATATACCGAAAGCATACGAGGACAGATCGAATATTACGCTGTTGAACGAGGGAACGATCAACGAAAAGCAGAGTTTTGTTGTTGAGGTTATTGGTAATCCAACAGTGAAGAGACCAAGAAGAGGTTTGTCAATCTTACAGGTACCTGTCAAGGACCACTCTGCTGAAGCTGTCATGGTCTGGTTCAACCAGGATTATCTAAAAAACTCCTTTTCACTTGGACAAAAATACTTGGCATACGGTAAATTAACAGCTAATAAATTTCAGATGCAGATACAAAATCCTGATTTAAAGTTTTGGACTTCTGGGATAAAAGGTTCTGTAACGCCAGTATATCCACTAACAGAAGGAATAAGCAACAAGGAGCTATCAAAAATTACAGCTCAAGCTCTAGAGGAAGCAACCGGAATTTTACGTTTTAACCTGCCAGATAAAATCAAGCTTAAGAGAAGCCTCCCGGATAAACACGATGCATTGCTTGGAGTGCATTTTCCTAAGGATGTTGACCACGCTGAGAGATGTAGGAGGTCACTTGCATATGAGGAACTATTTTTACTTCAATTAGCTCTGTTAAGACTTAAGAGTCTTGGTACAGATGAGCTTCAGGGAATAATTTTCAAGCCGAAGAGTGAGTTGACCAAGTTTATTGATGACCTGCCTTTCAAACTAACTAATGCACAAGCTAGGGTGCTTGAAGAAATAATTGAGGATATGACCTCCAAAAGAAGAATGAATAGATTGATACAAGGAGATGTAGGCTCTGGAAAGACAGTCATAGGGGCTGCTGCTATGCTGCTAGCAGTTCTTAATGGTTATCAGGCCGCTATGATGGCACCAACTGAAATACTTGCGGTTCAGCATTATGAAACTCTAATTAGCTTTTACAAAGATCTGCCTATTAAGCTAGAGTTATTAAAAGGCAGCCTAAATGTTAAAGCCAAAGAATCGGTTTTAACTGGCCTAAAAACAGGTGAAATAGATATAGTTGTAGGAACGCATTCTCTAATACAAGAATCAGTGGAATTTGATCACTTAGGACTTGCCATCACCGATGAACAGCACAGGTTTGGGGTCAGGCAAAGAATGGATCTTCCTGGGAAGGGGGATTTACCGGATATACTTGTCATGACAGCTACTCCGATTCCCAGAACTCTTGCTCTAATACTCTATGGTGATCTTGATATCTCAACAATCGATGAGTTACCACCAGGGAGAAAGCAAATAGAGACATATGCTGTTGGTTCCGACATGGAAGATAGGATATTTGCGTTTATGAGAAAGCAAATATTGGAGGGAAGGCAAGCCTATGTTGTTTGCCCATTAATAGAGGAACAGGAAAATTTAGATCTTTTATCTGCGGAGCAAGTATTTAAGAGGTTGGCAACAGAGATATACCCTGATTTCAAGGTTGGTTTGGTACATGGGAAAATGAGTCAATCAGATAAGGATAAGGAAATGGATTCATTTAAATCTGGAGAAACAGATTTGTTAGTTTCAACTACAGTCATCGAGGTAGGAGTCAACGTACCTAATGCAAGTATTATGTTGGTGTTGAATGCAGAAAGGTTTGGACTGGCACAACTGCATCAACTTAGGGGTAGGATAGGAAGAGGAGAGTATAAGTCCTATTGTGTATTGATCAATAATGGAAAAACTGCAAATGCGCGTGAAAGGATGCGAATTCTTCAAACTACTACAGATGGATTTAAAATATCCGAGAAAGACCTTGAGCTCCGAGGACCGGGAGAATTTTTTGGTACCAAGCAGCACGGGTTGCCTCAACTAAGAGTTGCTAATCTTTTTAGAGATATTGATATACTTAAGACTGCTCAGGAGGATGCTTTAGAGATATTTAGGCAGGATCCAATGCTGATTTTACCTGAGAATAATTTTATCAAAGAATCTGTCGACAGTTTATTTGATGATTTCGAGGAGGAAATAATCCTCAATTAGGTTTAAATAAGCATTTGACTGTGATAAAATAATTGCAAAGGTGTGTGAGTTTAATTGAGAGTTATTTCTGGCGAAAGAAAAGGACACAATCTCGTTGCGCCAAAGGGAAGGAATGTTCGACCAACTGAAGATAGGGTGAAGGAATCATTATTCAATATTATATCGCCAATAGTACCTGGATCGATAATTCTTGACCTCTTTGCTGGTACAGGTAGCATTGGAATTGAATTTTTGAGTAGGGGAGCATCCTTTGGGTTTTTTGTTGATAAGAGTGTTGATAGCATCACTTCGATAAAAAGAAATCTCGAGCACACAAAATACGAAGGAAAGAGTGAAATAATGAACCTGGATGCTAAAATTGCCATAAAAAGGCTATCTTCCAGGAGTATCGCCTTTGATTATATATACATCGACCCTCCATTTGATCAAACCGATCTTTTTCACGATGTTTTAGAACTTGTATCAGATAAGAAGATTCTAAAACCTTATGGAATAGTTATTGTAGAGCATGACAAAAAGCTGATATTAAGAGATGAGTACAACAGAATGGTAAAATATGATGAAAGAAGCTATGGGACTAAGCTTATGACATATTATAAACTGGAAGAGGTGCAGCAATGAAGGTAATCTACCCTGGAAGTTTTGATCCTGTAACAAATGGTCATTTGGATATTATCAACAGGTGCTCTGAAAAGTTTGACGAAGTGATCATCTCTGTTTTAAGCAACAACAAGAAAAATAGTATTTTCTCTGTGGAGGAAAGAATGGCTCTTATCAGAGAGTCCACGAAGCATTTGCCAAATATCAAAGTAGATTCTTTCTCTGGCTTGCTTACTGAATATGCTAAGAAAATGGATTGCAATACGATAATCAGAGGACTTAGAGCTGTATCAGATTTCGAGTATGAGATGCAGATGGCTCTTGTAAATAGAAAGCTATATCCACAGTTGGAGACAATTTTTATGGTGTCGTCAACAAAGGTTTCATTTTTGAGTTCAAGCATAGTAAAGGAGATTGCTTCATTCGAAGGCGAGATATCTTGTTTTGTGCCTGAGGTAGTTGGAAATGCACTAAGAGAAAAATACAAAGGGGGTACTCGTTAATGGATTTATTGAATTTAATTGATGAGATAGAAGATATAGTTGAGGCTGGAACATCAGTGCCTCTGACAAGCAGGGTTATGGTCAATCGTGATGAGCTGCTTGATATTATTAAGGATATCAGGATAAAGCTGCCTGACGAGATAAAGCAAGCTTCTTGGATCAAGGAAGAAAGACAAAGGATCCTGGATGAGGCACAAAAAAGTGCAAGTTCAATGCTCAACGAGGCTGAAACCAAGCTGGAAGAGCTTGTGGACAATGAGGAGATCGTAAGACAAGCTAAAGAAAGAGCTGATGATATTATTCGCAGAGCAGAGCTGAGTGCTGAGGAAATTAGGAATGGTGCATTAGAGTATGCTGATGAGCTTTTATATGATACACAAGAGAAGTTCAAGGAACTAATACAGGTTCTTAATGAGAACCGTAGAGAGCTTAGAGTAAGAGAATGATCAACAAAGCCTTCAGGGCTTTGTTTTTTTATAAAAAAAAATGGCAGATCTAAGCTGCCATTGATTAATAATCATTTTATATATGGTGATATTGAGAAATCTTTTCCAAAAGAAGAGGAACCATCTTTAAG
>CAZHLQ010000285.1:0-4420 GCA_964533235.1 uncultured Gudongella sp.
GCTTTGGCTATATGATCATCAAAAAGATCCCCTTTTCCTTAGTATACCTTGCGATCTATTTCCCCGTTTCATTCATGTATATTTTATCCATGGCTATTGGATATTTTGGCCTGCGGTATATTCAATTATCTATCTCCTCTCCGGTTCAGAATTCATCCGGAGCGGTCACATCAATATTAATTTTCATATTTTTCACCCATACGTTAAGCATATCGGAAGTTGGCGCGATCATCATTATCACATCCGGAATCGTAGCGCTTGCGGTGTTGGAAAAGCACTCTTCTACGCGCTCTCTTGTATTGAATGAAAAGGACAAGAAGTATCAAAAGGGATTCGCAGCGATCGTCTTCCCGATTTTATACTGCGTTATCGATGGATTGGGAACTTTTGCGGATGCTGTTTACTTGGATGAATTGGCTCTCATCGGCGAGGATGAAGCTCTATTGGCTTATGAGTTCACTTTCCTGATCTGCGCGGTGATTGCCTATCTATTTCTAAAAATTAGAAAGGAGCCATTTAATCTGTTGAAAGAAAGGGATAGAGGTGCCGCGGCAATTTTTGAAACCACAGGCCAATATTTTTATGTGTTTGCAATGTCCAGGAATGCAATTATCGCAGCTCCGCTGGTCGCTTCTTACAGCGTCTTTTCCGTACTGCTTTCCCGGATATTCCTGCGTGAGAAGCGGACCCGGAAGCAATATCTGATTATCATGACAGTGATGATTGGAATCGCTCTGCTGGCAATTTCAGAAATGACGGGATAACAGACGGGTTTCTTTCTAATGCAAAATTTTGATATATAATAATAAGAGGAAGGTAAAATATAAAATGTTCTGTGAGTGGTTTACTGACAAAGCTATAGATCACTTCCTGTGTCCAAGAAACTCAGGAAGAATGCCTGACGCTGATGCGGAAGGGTCATGCGGGGATCCAGACTGCGGCGATTCTCTCACGATTTTTATCAAAGTTGAGAACGATCATATTGCAGATATCAGCTTTTTGGTATTTGGCTGTGCGGCGGCTATTGCGACAAGCAGCATGACAACCGAACTAGTAAAGGGAAAATCTCTGGAGGAAGCGCTTAAACTTACAAGCAATGATATTGCTGAAGCGCTTGAAGGCTTGCCTGAACATAAGATGCATTGCTCTATTCTTGGAGCCATCGCGTTAAAAAGAGCGATTGAAAATTATCGCAGGGAGTGTCCAAAAAGTGTTGACTGATTGTATATTTTGATTTAAATTAAATTAATAGAACATGAAGGAGGAATTATGGATTCACTCAGTACGAAGGGAAAAGCTGTACGCCAAAAGACAGAGGCCCGATCGGTTTCTTGCCTGCAGCCTTCTCCAAGGGTCCTTGTATCCTGCCGCGGCCTGGATGGCGAGGATAATGCCCTGGCAGTAGGTTATTGCTGTAACTGCAGCTATGATCCGCCCATGATCATGGTTGGTATCGTCCCGTCAAGGTATTCCTATCATATGATCAAGGAGTCCGGCTGCTTTGTAGTCAACCTTGTCGACAGCGGTTATGCGGACACGTTTGATTATCTTGGCAGCCACAGCAAAAGTGATGAAGATAAGCTTGCAAAGATGCGTGTGAGAATAGAGAATGGCATAAAGGTGAATGCCCCGATTCTGACTGATTGCCCGGTGAATATTGAATGCACGGTGGTTGATTCCATTGTGACCGGTTCACACGAAATGTTTGTCGGGAAGGTTGAATATGTACATGCCGATGAAAAGCTCGTAGATAGCAACGGGAAAATCGACTTTACACAGATCAAGTTTATGTAGGAGGAGATCACTGCGATGAAAAAGATCGGCATCATTATCTGCGGGCGGTATCAAAGCTGCGGCGGCGGGAAATGCCTCAGGGCACTCAGGGAGCGGGTTGGCGCTTTTTCGATCTACAGTCCGGAAGAAAAGGTGGAACTGGTCGGCTACTCAAATTGCGGCGGGTGCCCTGGCGGAAATATCGAGTACGTTCCCGAAGAGATGATCAAAAACGGCGCTGAAGCCATCCATTTGGCAACCGGCCTTGTCGTCGGCTATCCGCCTTGTCCCCGCATCAATGATTTTAAGGCATTTATCGAAAGCCGTTATAAAATCCCCGTGATTATCGGTACTCATCCCATTCCCATGAAATATCTAAAGGAACACGTCAAATTGCCCTTCTGGGACAGGATGAATATGCGAAAGGTTGCAAGCGGCCTTTTTGAGGACGACGAGTCTGTCATGAAAGCCTATGACTGAAATCGGAACACAGATATTCTTGAAGGGTGAACAGCGTGGAAGAGCATATTGTAAGACTTGATTATCAGGGGAAGCAAATCATCCTGGTCGCGACCGCCCATGTGCTTAAGCAAAGCGCGGAGCTCATTAAGAAAGTGATCCATGAAGAACGGCCTGACAGCGTTTGTGTCGAGCTTGATGAAGAGCGATATCAAAGCATTCTAAACCCAAAGGCTTGGGAGAACACAGATATCATCCAGGTCATCAAATCAAAAAAAGTTGGTTTCCTGTTGGCTAACCTCATTCTGGGTTCCTATCAAAAGCGGATCGCCAAGGATTTGGATACAGTGGCCGGACAGGAAATGCTTGAGGGTATAAACAGCGCGAAGGAAACAGGCGCGCAGCTGGTTTTGGCGGACCGAAGCATCCAGACGACCTTTACCCGTATCTGGCGGAAACTGAATCTTTGGGATAAAGCCAAGCTGCTGTTTGATCTGCTGGTGTCCGAAGACGATGACAAGAGCTTGTCAAACGATGATGTCAGCGAGCTGTTGAAGACAGATGTCCTGGCATCGGTCACAGCCCAGGTTCGCGAAAAATTTCCGAAAATTGCTGACATCCTCATCAGCGAGCGCGATCAGTATCTGGCGCACATGATCAAGGAAGCCCCGGGAAAAACAGTCGTCGCTGTGCTTGGCGGGGCGCATGTACCCGGTGTGACGCAGGAAATATTCAAAACACAAGATATAGCCGAACTATCGAAGGTGCCGGCTAAGAATCCGGTCTCCCGGGTCCTTGGCTGGGCGATCCCGGTTCTTATTATCGGTTTGATGCTCTATAGCCTTATCATGAATGTTGAAACCGGTGTACGACAGCTGTCATCTTGGGCACTTTGGACCGGGGTGCCGGCAGCAGTTTTCACTGCCCTATCCTTCGGGCACCCTTTAAGCATCCTGACTTCCCTTGTTGCGGCACCGTTTACAACTTTAAATCCGCTGATCGCCTGCGGATGGATCACCGGCCTTGTCGAGGCGACTATCAGAAAACCTACAGTCCAGGACATCAATAACATTCCCAGGGATATTTTTTCGCTGAAGTACTTCTTTAAAAACCGTTTTCTCAAAGTGCTGCTGATAGTGATCATGGCTAATATCGGAAGTTCCATCGGCTCTTTTGCTGCAGGTCTGGATATCATCAAAAGCCTGTTTCAATAGCAATTGGCTGACAAAGTGCCGAGGCAAAAGAACCGATGCAACGATGCGTTAACGTTAGGAATCAGTATCAGCTGATTTGTCAGGATGCAGCCCTGATACATCCCAGTTCTTCAGAGAAGGCATGTTCATGGCTATGAGTGTAAGCACCAAAGTAAGCCCGCCCAACACAGAAAACCATTTTTCTATCCCAATCCATTGCGCTAATACACCTGAGATCAACAGCCCTAAGGACATCGTCGCCAAGCTGATGCCGGAAGATATAGAAAATACACGGCCTAAATAACCTTCAGGGAACTTGATTTGATATATTGCTGTTTCTTCGCCGAAATAGAAGGGGGCGGAGATACCCATCAGGCCAGACAGCAGGATAAATACAGGCAAGCCTGAGGGAGGCAGCAGCCCTGTAACAAGAACACAAGCACCAAAGACAAAAATCGAACTGATCAAGGCGCTGCGCCTGCTCAATTTTCCGCCCCAAAGGCCCAGCATCATTGATCCGCCAAGCATGCCAAGGGAGAATACTGTTTCGACCACTCCGGAATCCGCAACACTTCCGCCAAAGTAGGTCATTGTAATCAAGGGATAGTACGTGCCAACAGGGAAATAAATGAAGCCATAGAGCGCGCCTATTACCATAAGCGAAATCATCCCCGGCTCCCGCTTAATTGCCTTAAAGCCTTGTTTCACCTCATGGAGCATGTGCGTTTTATCATGGCGCTGCTTTTCTCCTGTCGATGGAAGATCCAAAAAAGAAAGCATGGCAAATGCGAAAAGGGCACCCAAAACATCAAATAACGCAATATAGTGCAGCGGCATCGCCATAAACATGACAGCGGCAATCCCCGGGCTGCTAAGGCTGGAGATCGATTCAAAACCTTTTGCGTATCCCGCGTATTTGGTCAGATTGTCCTTTGGAACAATGAGAGGCGTCGTGGCTTGCAAGGCAGGATTATGGAAAGCTGTCCCTATTGATC
>CAZHLQ010000286.1:0-9227 GCA_964533235.1 uncultured Gudongella sp.
ACATAGGGGTTAAGCTGGAAATTGAGGACATTGTCGAGACCTCAAAAAAGCTTGGGCTAAACGACAAGACAGGAATTGAGATAAACATACCTGCAGAGGTTTCTGGGGGAGTACCTGATCCACAGAGAAAGATCATAACAACAAAGTATTTATTGAAGCAAATGCTGCAAAGAAGTATTTCTGAATATATAATGAAGGACAAGGAATTCACCGTCGAGGATGTGGAAACAGCAATAAACGAGATAGTATCATGGACAGATATGGAAATACCCATGACAAGAGGCGAGGTGGTAAGAAGACTATCTGAAATGGGGATCGAACCTGAACTAAGACTTTCGGGCGAAAGGGAAGGCCTTGCCGATAAGATCAAATACACTTATCTCAATCAAGCTGGTTGGAATATTGCTGACACCTTGAATGTAACCATTGGTCAGGGACAAAGTGCATACACTCCAATCCAGATGGCAAACTATGTTGCGACCTTGGTAAACGGAGGATATTTGAATAAGGTAACTTTAATTGAATCTATCAGGGACTACAGCAATTCAGCACTTCTATATGAACATAAAGCCGAAGGGACCCTGATTGAACTGAATAACTATGACAACCTCAATCATGTTAAGAAGGGTATGCAAATGGTAGCTGAGGACGGTACTGCCAGGAGAGTATTTGCTGGATTTCCAATTGAGGTAGGAGTTAAGACCGGGACAGCTGAAAGAAGTGGGATAAATCCTTCTACAGGAGACACCTATGATGATTTTGCTTGGTTTGTTGGATTTGCTCCGTTTGATGAGCCTGAGATAGCAGTAGCAGCAGTTCTATTTCAGGGAGGAAGCGGTGGATATGCAGCTCCTATGGTAAGGGATATCATAGCTCAGTATCTGGGTTTAAACACACCAGAGGTACAAACATCTCTTCCAATAGAAGGGAAACTAATACTTGAATAAAACATAATGCTTGTTACTATAGATTTTTAATCCAATAACTAGTAAAATAGTGACAAGGATGTTTTGATGGAGGATGGCAATGAAAAACGATTCAATTACAATAAAAGGTATGGCTGACGGGATGTATATAGAGGTCAAGGGTAATGATCTCGATACCTTAAAGGTGTTACTTAATGAGAAAATTGCAAAAGCTGGGGAATTTTTTAAGGGTGGAAGGCTCATTGAGGTAAGAGGGGACGATCTTTCACCTGAAAATAGATTGGAGCTATTACTACTTCTAAAGTATAAATACGATTTCAAGGTTGATATACAGGGAGTTGGGATATCTGAGGCAGATAATGTCAAAGTAGATCAAATAAAGGCGAATGCACTTGAAGCCGAGGAGGGTCTATCAAAATTTGTACATGGGACGCTCAGGTCTGGACAGGAAATAGCCTTTAATGGGAATATTGTAGTAATTGGAGATGTAAATCCTGGGGCTCAGCTTAAAGCAAAGGGAAATATCGTAGTCCTGGGATCCCTCAAAGGATTGGCGCATGCCGGGATAGGAGGAAATACTAAGGCTGTAGTGGCCGCTTACAGCTTACTGCCGACTCAGCTCAGGATCGCTGATCTCATAGTAAGGCCACCTGAAGATGACATGCAGTACAAGTATCCAGAAATTGCACGGATTGTTAATGGTGAAGTGGTAATAGAGCCTTATTTGCCAAACAAATAAAAGGGAGGAAAATAAATGGACAACGAAAAAATGGGCACAGCGATTGTTGTAACTTCCGGAAAAGGAGGCGTTGGAAAGACTACTACCAGTGCCAACTTGGGTACAGGCTTGGCAATGATGGGTTATTCAGTTGTAGTTCTTGATGCTGACATAGGACTTAGGAATCTTGACGTTGTAATGGGACTTGAGAACAGGATAGTTTACGACATTGTAGATGTAGTCGAAAAAAACTGTAGACTAAAGCAAGCTCTAATAAAGGATAAAAGGCACGAAAAGCTGTTTCTTTTACCTGCTGCACAAACAAAGGACAAGACTGCCGTTAGCCCTGAGCAAATGATTGAATTAGTAAACGAATTAAAGAAAAACTACGACTATATAATTATTGATTCTCCAGCAGGGATTGAACAAGGCTTCCAATACTCGATTGCTGGAGCCGACAGAGCAGTAATTGTAACAACGCCTGAAATATCTGCAGTTAGAGATGCTGATAGAGTAATAGGAATACTTGAAGCTAAAGAGCTGCATGATCCAACCTTGATAATAAACAGGATAAGAACTGATATGGTCAAGCGTGGCGATATGATGAGCATCGATGACATATTGGATATCCTTGCTATAGATCTATTGGGTATAGTACCTGACGATGAATCGATCGTTATATCGACAAATAAGGGAGAGCCTGTAGTAATGGATGAGAAAGCACTTTCCGGAAAGGCATATAGGAATATAGTAAAAAGGATCACTGGCGAAGAGGTTGAGTTACTGAACCTTGAGGCAAATGACGAAAGCAAGTTCAGCAAAGTACTTAAATTACTATTCGGCAAATAAGGGGGGATTGGCTTGGATTTTTTCAGAATGTTCACCAAGAAACAGGAAAAGAGCAAGAATGTAGCTAAGGAAAGATTAAAGCTTGTGTTGGTACATGACCGAGCCGATTTGTCTCCGAGATTTCTGGAAATGATCAAGACTGACATAGTCAAGGTTATTTCACAGTATGCTGAAATAGACGAGGCAGAGATCGATATCAAGATGACTAAAATGAAAAAAGATGGGAATTCTTCACCTGTATCAGCCTTAGTGGCTAATATTCCTATAGTTAAAGTTAAGGAGAAAAAGAAGTAGATAAGTGCTCTAACCTTGGTTAGAGCTTTTTTATGTTGTTGTCTCGAAAGTAATTTCTTTGCTATATACCTTATCAATGGTAATATAGTATTGAAGATTTATATGAAAGGTGAATCAGATGATAGATAAATACAAGCTGGACAAGATTCTTATGAAGGTGGAAAAACCCGCCAGATATATTGGAATGGAACAAAATTCATTAAGAAAAGATTTGAATGAGGTAGATGTAAAATTTGTTTTTTCATTCCCGGATGTTTATGAGGTTGGGATGTCTCACCTGGGAATGCATATTCTTTATAACCTGATCAACAAGGAGCCAGACATGGTTTGCGAGAGAGTCTTCGCACCATGGGTCGATATGGAGGAGCAAATGAGAAGTGAAAAGCTCCCATTATTTACTTTGGAAAGCAAGGAAGAGGTCAAAAACTTTGATATACTTGGATTTACTCTTCAATATGAGATGAGCTATACCAATATATTGAACATCCTTGACCTTTCAGGTATACCCATACTTTCAAAAGATCGAAATGGCGACGACACAATAGTAATTGCCGGAGGTCCATGTGCATATAATCCCGAGCCATTGTGGCAATTCATAGATATTTTCGTTATAGGCGAAGGCGAGGAAGTTACACTTGAGCTGCTTAAATTATTCAAGATCCACAAAGCTTCAGGATTTAACAGAGAAGCTTTTCTTTTAGATGCTGCAAGGAATATCCAGGGTGTTTATGTACCTTCATTTTACTCAGAACTCTACAATGAAGACGGGACTGTAAAAACTCGAGAAAAATTGGTTGCAGACATCCCGGATATAATTGAAAAAAGAATGGTAAGAGATCTTGACACCATGTTCTCACCTGAGAGCATGATAGTACCTTATTTGGAGACTGTACATGACAGAATATCAATGGAGATATTCAGAGGCTGTACACATGGCTGCAGATTTTGCCAGGCTGGAATGATTTACAGACCAATACGGGAGAAATCCGTGGATAGACTGCTCGAGCTTTCTGAAAAGCTGGTAGAATCTACCGGTTATGATACTGTTTCCCTATCATCATTAAGCTCCTGTGACTACTCGCAGCTTCAGCTGTTGGTTTCAAGCCTTCTTGAAAAGCATGAGGGAAAAAAGGTGGGTGTTTCCCTTCCATCACTTAGGTTGAATTCTGTCAGCATGGAGGTATTGAAGGAGATCGAGAAGGTAAGAAAATCAGGCTTGACCTTTGCACCTGAAGCAGGCAGTCAACGGCTTCGTGACGTAATTAATAAGGGAGTCAGTGAAGAGGATCTTGAAACAGCCGTTACGATGGCATTCAAGGAAGGTTGGTCAAGAGTAAAGCTTTATTTTATGATTGGTTTGCCGACCGAGACTGATGAGGACGTAATGGGAATAAAGAAGATGACATATATGGTAAAGGACCTTTTCTTCAATCGACCAAAGGAAGAGAGAGTTGGAAACTTCCAGGTAACAGCAAGCGCATCCTGCTTTGTACCAAAGCCATTCACTCCATTTCAATGGCACGGACAAGCAACAGAAGAAGAGTTTAGGTCAAAAATTAAGCTTGTTAAGGATAGTATAAAAGACAATAAGGTGACATTCAATTATCATGATCCAAAGACTTCATATTTGGAAGCGGTTGTTGCCAGGGGAGACAGGAAGGTAAGCGATGCTTTGCTATCAGCATGGGAGAATGGGTGTAGATTTGATGGCTGGTCAGAACATCTTAAATATGATACCTGGTTGGAGGCATTCATGGATGCTGGGATAGATGGAAGCTTCTACGCAAACAGACAGCGTAGTCTGGATGAAGTTTTTCCTTGGGATTTCATAAGCCCTGGACCAACAAAAAAGTACCTGCTCAAGGAATACCAAAAAGCCTTGGAGGAAGATACTACAAGAGACTGCAGACTAGGTTGTACTGGCTGTGGCATATCCGATTGCGCAATGTGGGGGGTATTTAATTGATAATAAGAGTAAAATTTACTAAACTTGGTTATCTTAAGTACCTGTCCCATCTTGATTTGGTAAGACTTTTCACTCGCGCATTCTCGAAAGCTGATTTACCAGTCAAGTATACAGAAGGCTTCAATCCACATCCAAAGTTTTCAATGGGAAATCCATTGTCCTTAGGGATTGAAAGTTTAGCGGAATATATGGAGCTGGAGCTTTCAGAGAGTATGAGTCCTGGAGAACTCAAGCAAAGATTAAATAGTGTTTTGCCAGAGGGAATCAAGATCTCAGAGGCTGTAGAGAGCTTTGAGACTTCATCACTATCATCACAAATCCGGTGGTCACATTACGAGATACGACTTTGGATGGAGGATGGATCAGATAAGAAGACATTTAGTGAAAAATTAGAGAAGTGGGACGGTATTCAAAGTATCATTATAGATAAAAAGAAGAAAAAGGGTAAAAATAAGATTTCGGTAAGGGTTGATATTAAGCCATTGATAGGGAATCTACAATTCAAAGGTTTTGATGATGAGGGATTTGCTATCCTAAGCACTCTGCTTAAAACAGGTGAGGAGGGCAACTTAAAGCCATCAGAGCTTGCTGAAGCTATGGATGTCCACTTGAAACTTGGAATTGACCTGGAGATGACTCACATAACAAGACTTGATGTTTTTACAGAAGTAGAGGGGCAATTAGGAAAACCTATTTAGTCAGGAAGTGATTAAATGAACACAATATACATAGACACCTCAGATGGAACTCAAAGAATATGTATCGTTGAGAATGGCAGACTTGTTGAGTATTTCAAGGATGACAGTCAAAGTCGGGGGATACTTGGGAATGTATATAGAGGAAGAGTGGATAATGTCCTACAGGGAATGGAAGCAGCATTCATTGACATAGGCATTGGAAGAAATGCATATCTCCACGTTAAAGATGCTCTGGAAAAAGAGCATATGAGAGAGAAGGATAAGCCATCCATAGACGATATTATTTCAAGAGGTGAGGATATTATTGTTCAGGTCGTAAAGGAACCACTTGGGAATAAAGGCCCTAAGGTGACGAGGCATATAAGTATTCCAGGCAGGTACATGGTTATTACGCCTTATTCCTCAAGAGTAAATATCTCGAATAAGATCAGGGATATCGATGAAAATATAAGACTCAAGGCTCTTGGCAAGACAATCATGAAGGATGGAATGGGTATGATCTTCAGGACAGTGTCAGAGAATGCTGATACAGAGCTGCTCATTGATGAGTATAGAGAACTTTGTCAGTTGTATGAAAAGATTGAGCAGGAAAGAAACTATCTTCCTACCCCAAAGCTCATCTATAGAGAGATTGATTTGATATCACAAATAATCCGGGATTATTTCAAATATCCAAATACTGAAATAGTACTAAACGACAAAAATGTAAGAAATGAACTCTTATGCAACAAGGATCTATCCAAGTATGATATGGAAGAGAAAATTACCTACGATCCTGAGTTCAGTATGGATTACAACATGAATATCCAGATCGATATGAAGGAAGCTCTTGCTAGGAGAGTTCAACTAAAGAGCGGAGGCTTTATTGTAATAGATGAGACTGAAGCTTTGACTGCCATAGATGTTAATACTGGAAAGTACGTAGGGACATTTACTCTTGAGGATACTGTTTTAAGAACTAATATTGAAGCATCAACTGAAATAGCACGACAGTTGAGACTTCGAGATATAGGTGGTATAATAATCATAGACTTTATTGACATGAAGAACCGGTTTGATATGGATATTGTCGTGGACAAACTGGTCACAGCCTTCAAAGGTGACAGAAATAAACCGATCGTTGTAGACGTTACTAAATTGGGGCTTGTTGAAGTGGTCAGAAAGAAAAACAGGCCAACTCTCGACAATAAGGTTTCTATAACTTGTCCTACCTGTGGAGGCAAGGGGAAAATAAGGAAAAATGAAGCTTGACATAGTTCTGGGTATCTGTTAAACTATTCAGGTGTAAAGCCGCTCAATGTGGGTTCAAAGCATAGTCACCTGACATTGGCGAGACTAGGTTAGAGGAGGTGCAGCAAGTAATGTACGCTATTATTGAAACAGGCGGAAAACAATATAAGGTTCAAGAAGGCGATATAGTATACGTTGAAAAGTTGAATGCTGACGAAGGTCAGGCAGTAAGCTTCGATAAGGTACTATTGATGTCCGGAGATGCTGGTTTAGTTCCAGGAAAGCCATATGTTGACGGAGCGAAGGTCGAAGGAACAGTTCTAGGCCAAGGAAAAGCTAAGAAGATCATTGTATACAAGTATAAGGCAAAGAAGAACATTAGAAAGAAGCAAGGACATCGTCAACCATTTACTAAGGTACAGATCGATAAGATCATAGGATAATTATGATCAAGGTAATTGTTTTCAATAGTCCCTTTAACCAAAGGATAGGATTTGAAATCTACGGACACGCAGGCTATGCACCACATGGTGAAGATATAGTATGTGCAGCCGTATCTATACTGGGATATACGACACTCAACAGCCTGACTGAAGTCGCTGAAGTAAGTCCACTGCAGATGCAGGTTGATATAGACGATAAGATCGGCTATATGAAGGTGTTGGTTGACGAAAAGATTATTGAAGATCCAACAAAGGGTAATGTTCAAACAGTACTCAACACCCTGATTGTTGGCTTGAAAACCATAATAGAAAGTTACCCTAAATATATCACCATCGAATATAGGGGAGGTGGAACTCGTGTTTAAATTGAATTTACAGCTGTTTGCTTCAAAAAAGGGAGTAGGTAGTTCTAAAAACGGTAGAGATAGTGAATCTAAGAGACTTGGCGTAAAAAGAGGAGACGGGCAGTTTGTCCTTGCAGGCAATATACTTGTCAGACAAAGAGGCACAAAAATCCATCCTGGCAATAATGTCGGAATAGGTGGAGACGATACTCTTTTCGCAACCGTCGACGGAGTAGTCAAGTTTGAGAGAAAAGGCCGCGACAAAAAACAAGTCAGCGTCTATCCTAAAGAAGAATTAGCGTAGAAATTGAGCTTACCGTCAGGTAAGCTTTATTTTTTGCAGCTGGCGGCCTGGGTTAGGAAAATCAAGTGGAATAAGGATGATGATGATGTTTATTGATGTTGCTAAGATATTTGTTAAGGCAGGCAAGGGCGGAAATGGTGTTGTTGCCTGGAGGAGAGAAAAGTATGAACCTGCAGGAGGACCATACGGAGGAGACGGAGGTATGGGTGGTTCAATAGTACTTCATGCAGATGAAAGCATAAGAACTCTTATGGACTTTAGATATAAAAGATCCTATACTGGACAAAATGGTGAGGATGGAAGAGCCAAAAAGCAATTTGGTGCATCCGGAGAGGATATTATCCTGAAAGTACCTGTTGGAACACTTATCAAGGATGAAGAAACCAGAAAAGTGATCGTAGATCTAAAAGAACCAGGCCAGGAGTTTGTAATAGCCAAGGGAGGCAAGGGCGGAAGAGGAAATGCCAGATTCGCCACAGCTACAAGACAAGCCCCAGGATTTGCTGAGGCTGGGAGAAAGGGTCAGGAAAGGCATATAGTACTTGAGCTGAAGCTACTAGCTGACGTAGGGCTTATAGGCTTTCCGAATGTTGGTAAATCAACTATCCTATCTATAGTATCAGCAGCAAAACCAAAGATCGCCAATTACCATTTCACAACTCTTAAGCCTAATCTTGGTGTAGTGAGGATTGCTGATGAAAAAAGCTTTGTTATTGCAGATATCCCGGGATTGATAGAAGGTGCCTCCAAGGGGGCAGGACTAGGGCATGATTTTTTAAGGCACATCGAAAGAACACGAGTATTGGTACATGTATTGGATGCATCCGGAAGTGAAGGTAGAGATCCGATCGAAGACTTCTACATGATAAACCAGGAACTGTCCCAATACAATGAAAGGCTTATGGATAAGCCTCAGATAATCGCAGCTAATAAAACGGATATACCTGGATCAGAGGATTGGATAGCTAAGATCAAAGAGGAATTCGAGCCACAAGGAATAGCTGTTTATGAAATATCGGCTGCTTCTCAGACAGGAATCAGAGAATTGCTGTATGGTGTCTGGAACTTGCTGGAAAATACAGAAATCATATATGAAACATACGATGAGCTGCTTGTGGATGAAATTGAGGATATCAATGATGAAATAATCGTTCGTAAAGATGAAGATGACTATATAGTCGAGGGAGGCTTTATGGAAAGGCTTCTTCAATCTACCTATATGGATGATAATGAGTCGCTCAAATACTTCCAGGAGATGCTAAGGAAAAAAGGAATAGTAGATGAACTGAAGGCACTTGGTATCACTGAAGGTGAATCGGTATTCATCTGTGGATATGAATTTGAATTTTATGAATAAAGGAATGGGAGTGTAACAATGATCACAGGAAAACAAAGAAGCTACCTGAAAAGCATTGCCAATAATATTGATCCAATATTTCAATTGGGTAAGAATGG
>CAZHLQ010000287.1:0-2123 GCA_964533235.1 uncultured Gudongella sp.
CGTCATGGCTACAAAACTCCGGCAGCCGTCCGGGCCATCCAAAAAGAGGCCATGACCGAGGCTGCGTGATTAACGCCAAAACGTGTCCAAAAAACCGTAGACCGATACACCTGGTCCGGGTGAAGCCTTTTTTGCGTTCCCGCACCACAACCTGGGTATCCATGGGCTTGCCCTTTCCAGTATCCATGGCTCCGGTTTCATAGACAAATTGGCGGTACAGACGGATGACTTCGCGTGGCTTGTCCAGGGACATGAGTTTTTACGAAGTTAGGGGACGCGACTTTTACGAATCCCTGCCTTTGGTTAGTCCATCTCGCAGCATGAGCGGCCCTTGCCTTTCAGACCATCCCCTCCCCCGGGGGAGGGGAGCGCGGTCATCACTGGAGCAGACGCTCCAGGTCCTTCAGCCGATATGATCGACCGGTGACGTTTATCACGTGGCTCCGGTGAAGAAGTCTGTCGAGCACCGCCGTCGCCATCACCTCGTCTCCAGCCAGTATTTCCGGCCAATCCTTGATCGACTTGTTCGTCGTAATGATCGTGCTCCCTCGGTCGTAACGATGGTTTACGACGCGGAAAAACAGTGCGGCATCGCTTCGGCTCAAAGGCTGGAAGCCGAGTTCGTCAATGATCAGCAGAGGCGCCTTCAGATACTTCACTCCCTTGAGACGCTGCGGCGGGCTGTCCGCATCCTTTCTGGCGGCGTGCAGGAGCGTTTCCATGGTGAAGAAGGCTACGGAGAATCCGTTCTCCACCGCTTTCGCGCCGAGGGCCACCGAGATGTGCGTCTTGCCCGTCCCCGGAGGCCCCTGGATCAGAACCGTTTCCCGCTGGCGGATGAAGGCGCAGGTCGAAAGGGTTTCAATCCGGTGTTTCTCCATGCTCGGCTGGAAACTGAAGTCGAAATTCCCCAAGGTCATGCCCATGGGCAAACCCGAGTACTTGAGGCCGGTTCTGATCCGACGCTCTTCCCGGCTGCTCAGTTCCACGTCCAGCAAGCGGTTCAGGATGTTGTGCGGTGCCATCTGCTCCCTGACCGCCTCGTCCATGACCTCAAGCAGAGCCTCGGCGGCAAACGTCATCCCCAATTTCACGAGTGCGTCGCGCACGGTGTCGAGATCAACCCTGCCTGCACTCATCTGGCCACCCCCGCCAAGGCGGCATACAAGTCAATGGGCCTCGTGTGTACGGGCATTTCCAGGATGTTCTGGAGGCTTTTGCCCATGCGCCCAAGCGGTGTGGGCGGGATAACCCGATCCGTGGCCGGTCCGTCGTAACAGGCCGGGTCGATCAGTATGCGCTCGGCAGTACCTCTCGGATATTCCTTGAGAATCCTGCCGCCCTCCAGGATCTGAACCTTGCCGGCGCAGCCGCGGACCTCGACCCTGGTACCAACGTGCTCGAAGGGAACGGTGTACGACCTGCCTTCAAAAGATACCGTGCAATCGAGCCGGACCTGTCTGGTCACCACCACATCGAACGGTTCGGGCAGGATCGGAAGCTTGGCCAGCAAATCCAGTTCAGCCTGCCAGCTCTCATACACGGTCTTCCCCGTGGCAGGGCATATCGCCCTGGTCTGCCAATCCTCTATGCGTTTGTCCGTGGCCTCCTGCAACTCGCGCAGGGAGAGCCAGTCTCTGGACGCCGGATCGAGGAGGAAGCGGCTCAGTTTCACCTTGGCCTCGATTTTTCCCTTGGCGTTGCCCGCACGGGGCTGACATGCGTCGATATGGAAGCCGACGGTCTGGGCATACGAACGATAGGTGGCGTTGATCTCGCCCCACGCGCCAGCACCATGAGCTATCGCCGTCTTAAGGTTGTCGACCCGATTGACTGCCGGAATCCCGCCAAGGCGCCGGTATGCCTCGTTGTGGCAATTGAGCCAGGCGAGCTGATCCTCGCTGAAGCTCCAGACTACTGCCGGCTTCCTGCTATGACTCAAGACCATCAGAAATGCGTGGAGATCGACTTCCTGGCCCGCGACCCTCACGCGGGGGAATTCGCCCCAGTCCGTCTGCGATTGCGCTCCTGGGGGCGTCTCCACCCGTCTGTACGTACGAATCTTCGGCCTGCCGTAACGCAACCGGACATACCGGAGCACGGATTTGTAGGAGCCCCGATAA
>CAZHLQ010000288.1:0-1613 GCA_964533235.1 uncultured Gudongella sp.
ATTCTCAGAATTTCGTGAATATCAAGGAGGGGGTCATCACCAACAACCGCCGCCTGGTTACCAAGAATATGTGGTTTAACGGCACGGAGATTTCCATGAAGTCCCGCCGGGCCATCGATAACGAGCAGATCACCTTTATTGCCAACAATACGGGGTATGTCCACCGGATATACAAGGAGGCTACCATGCCCCGGGAAACCTATGAGGCCTTTCAGGAGAAGCTCCGGAACTATCTGGTGACCCGGGTGGATTATGGGGCCATTACCAGCTTCCTCCGGGCCTATGGCAACCGTCAGATCTGTTTCCAGTTCCAGCATGAACGCCATGGGAAGGCCCTGTATATCGAGGCGGAGAAGGTCTTCCCCTATGAGCATGGCAGCCCCTATCTGGTAGGCTCCGGGACCCAGTCCAAGCTCCTGGAGGAAATCGACACCATGGAGTTCTACAGCGAGCCCATTGAAGACCGGATCAACCTCCGGGATGTGGAGGAGGCCTTTTCTAAGAGCGGGATGACAGTCCGGGATCTCACAGAACAGCCGGAACGGGTGGCTTCTGTCATCGCCGGGATCTGCCCCCGGATGGGGGATATCGTCAAGGAGCTGGTCGCTTTCTGCAAGACAGATCCCAGGCTTCCGGAAGCCCAGGAGAGGGACTTCCGGCCTACGGAGCCTATCCGCCTGACCCGGGAGATGGGACGGGAAGGGATCCGGGCTCATCTGGAAACCCTCCGGGAAGAATCTGAAATCGCGGACCTGGCTTTTCTGGCCTACAGGGAGATCAAGGGTCCTGGCTATCTCCAGGCTTTCCTGAAAGCAACGGTGGAGCGTAATCCTGTCATCCTCACAGATCTCCTGGAGAAGGATATCCCAGGCTGTTATGAGGCCCTTAGCGCTCTGGGGCAGGAATCCATCTACAGCGAGGACCGCCTGGCCCAGCCGGATGAGGTCTGGAACTTCCGGACTGGAGACGGTCTGGAGAAGGCGCTGGCCCTGGCGGATATTGCATATAACAGGGGGTTTCCCTGTTATGTGGAAACCCGGGAGAAGGAAGCCCTGGCCATGATCGGGGGGAGTCAGTACCGCTTCCCCAAAACCAAGAATGTGGCTATGGGGAAAGAGGATTTTGCCAGCCTGTAGGCTGGGAGAAAGGCAGCGGCATTATTGATGAAGATTATACCCATTGAAGAAGCAGTAGGCAAGGCCCTGAGCCATGAGCTTACAGGCATCATTCCCGGGAAGGGGGAGAACATCACCTATCCCCGGGGCTATGTGGTGAAGGAAGAAGACCTGGAAAATCTGAAGAACATGGGGAAATACCATGTGAAGGTCATGGAAGAGAGCCAGGGCCTGGTCCATGAGAATGACGGGGCCCTGATCATCGCCAAGAGCCTCATGGGCAAAGGGCTGCGTCTGAGCGAGCCCCGGGAAGGGAAGGTCCATGGCTTCGCCCAGGAAAAAGGCCTGCTCCGGGTCAATGGCTGCACCCTGAAGCAGGTGAACCTGGTGGATGGGATCAAGGTGGCTACCAGAAGGCGCTATTCTGCTGTGGAGGAAGGGGAGAAGGTGGCTACTGTCTCCATCACCCCCCTGGAGATTCGGGAAGAGGTTCTGGAT
>CAZHLQ010000289.1:0-1869 GCA_964533235.1 uncultured Gudongella sp.
GATAATCATAGCAGCCTTTTAAAGGAATATGGGCAACTACTCATCAAGATAGGAAAATGCCCATATTGTATGAGCGATATAAGTGAAGCAACTGTTGATCATTTAATAAAAAACCACTTGGGAGGTGATTGATTTGGACTACGAAAAAGAGTTAATACAATTAAAAGAAGGACTTGAGAAAGCCAAGACTCTAAAATACAAAGCAGAGGCAAGACTTGAACAGCTTAAAAATCAAGAGGATCAGATAATAAGAGAATTGAAGGTACTTGGAGTTGATCCAGCTGATTTGGAAAAGGAGATAGAGTCTCTCAAGGAGAAGATTGAGGAATCACTAAAGAAGGCTAATGAGATGCTTCCAACAGATCTATTAAATAAGTAGGTGACTAATATGAATCTTGAATTAAACGATTTAAATGATCGTTACAACAAGCTATCATTATTTATTGAAAGGCAGGAGGGCAAGAGAGAACAGCTTCGTGATCTGCAAACACAGAATCGAGATCAACTTGAGCGATTGAGTGAGGAATTGGAGACTCTAGAACGGGTAATGTCTTTATTTCAAATGACATCCCAATTTGCTCGCGATCAAGCTAAAAATCAAATAGAAGCACTTGTTACTAAATGTCTCCAGTATATTTTTGACTCATCTGTAGAATTCCAAATAGAGCTTGAAGAGCTTAGAAATAAGGCAAGTGCAGAGTTTTATGTAGTTAATAACACCAAGGACTTTTTCTTAAAAACAAAGCCGGAGCAATCAAGAGGGGGCGGTGTCGTTGATATTGTCTCACTCGCTCTTAGAATATCTTTTTTACAGACACATAAACCTGCAATTTTAGGCCCATTGATTTTGGATGAACCAGCAAAGCACGTAAGTGAGGAGTATATTCATAACGTTGGCGACTTTTTGAAACAAACCTCAGAAATTTTTAATAGACAAGTTATAATGGTTACTCATAATTCTCATCTGGCAGCATTATCAAACTGTGCATACAGAGTTGAATATTCAGGAAATTCAAGCGTTGTTACACCTATTGATGGTGTTTAATGCCTTGACAGGAAACAACAAAAGTAATAAAATTAAGTTGTATGTAACCATACTAAATATACGATTTTACCCATTCCTGTGAAAGGAATTTCATATCCCTGGGTATAACATTAATAATTATCCTTGGAGTGATAAGACCATTCTGACATTTGATGGTCATGGTGATTAGGTATAATTGATATATGGAACTTGAAAACTTAATAAACTGGAGGTGTTTCCTATTGAATCTTTAATTTATGCGATTCCCGGCTTGATTATTGGAGTTGTCGTTGGATACTTCATTAGAAGATACATCGGCGAAGGAAAAATAAAAAATGCTGAAGAATTAGCTAAAAAAATCACTGAAGATGCTGTAAAAGATGGCGAAGCTCGAAAAAAGGAGCTTCTTTTAGAAGCCAAAGAAGAGATTCACAGATCAAGAAACGAGATTGAGCGTGAAGTCAGAGAAAGACGTAATGAGATACAAAAGCTCGAAAGAAGGCTTCAAAACAAGGAAGAAGCCATTGACAGAAGAAATGAATCGATTGAGAAAAAGGAAGAGAATCTCAATAAGAAGCTACGAAACCTTGAGGAAAAGGAAGAGGCAGTAGATGCACTCTATGTTAAGCAAACTCATGAGCTGGAAAGATTGTCAGGACTGACTTCAGATGAAGCTAAAGAGTTGCTCTTGAATGAAACCAGAAAAGAGATCATTCAGGAATCTGCAATGATGATCAAGGAAATGGAAGCTAAGGCTAAGGAAGAAGCTGATAAAAAGGCCAGAGAAATCATATCTACTACTATCCAAAGAGTAGCAGCTGATCACGTCGCAGAGACTACAGTTA
>CAZHLQ010000290.1:0-7551 GCA_964533235.1 uncultured Gudongella sp.
TAAAGCGCGTTAAGACAACTGATTATTTGATATATAAATACAAAACAAGTCCATTATCACTGGGTATTCAAAACGAGTATATCAACGTGATAACCATATTAAATCAGGAACAGTATTTTTGCGAGCTGCTTCAATTGGATGATCAGACAGCTCTAATATTCAGAGAGGATGGCTTCTACAAGCTTGAGAGAAAGGTCACAAAGGTAAGTTTAGAGGAAGTAATGAGATACATCGATGTGGAGGAAAGCGTTCAGCAGAGATTTGGCAGTATTGATCCCGAAAACTTAAACTCTGGTATACTTCTGGGCCTTAAGATACAGTCCTTTGACGAGACCACTGAGCTTCCTAAATGGGATTATAATACCTATTGGATACAAATGAAGAACAGGGAATTTGATGGGATTTATAGTCTGGAGGATTTGCTGTTACCCAGAAAAAACGGATTTTGGATTGTTGAGCAGGATAGGATCATAGAAAATGGAGTTGTTAACGACGAGATATTTGCAACGCCATTATTCAATCTTCAGAAGCAGGAAAAAGCTATGGAGGATCTGATCTTTAACTTTGATGAAAAGCTCAATACTCTGGATACTGCTATTGAAAGGGTGGAGCCATCCATACTTAAGAACATAGTATTTGTGGGTAACGATTATATATCTGTTGAGAATATCGATATAGACAGGGGAGATAGAAGAACTTTGCAAACCTATGCCATAGACAATCTCGATGATAAGAAACCAATAAAGCTATCGGATCTAGTTGGAGATACTGCTATCAATCTTTTTACTGAAGGCGCAAGGTCAGTGATTTCAATCGATGATCAGGTTGTTCCGAATGAAGAAAATTTTGGACTTACCAGAAGAAACGGCTACTGGACATTGAAGGGGCGGATAAACTACAAGGACAAGGATGAAGAGCTTTTCAGAGAGTTTAATATTAAAGCGATCCCACCAAAGGATATGGTAAGCTATGACGAGCTTGCAATACCTTTTGATGCAGTTAGACTTGCTGTATCTGACGTACAGGATGTGTTCTCATCTCCAAACAGTGATTTTCTTGTTGTAATTACAAGCTCTCATGTTGTAATATATTCGATAGAGGGATATGATGTGAATAATTCTCCGCTAGCAAGAATTGAGCTTCCGCCGGATTCATCAGTTGTCATGTCGGAATGGGCAACAGACAGATATCCTGATATCTGGAAAAATGAAATGATCAAGCAGGGAGCCATAGAGGTTGTGCTCGACTAATATGTTTAACATAAAGGGGCTGTTGAAGTGGATAAGGTCACAACGATAGTAAGTACACTGAAGAGGGTAGTTCTAGAGCTAGCTGAATACTTTGATAATGCTAGTTTAATGGTAGGAGTTACAGCTGGAGTTATGGCGCTGACTCTGATAACCTACTTTCTATTCAAAAAGATTCGGATCATAAAATACCTGCCTGGATTTATAGTACTGATGATCGGTCTTTATAATTTAAATACTGTACTGGATGTACTTACTGCAGAAAGCAGCCTACCAGTGCTTTTGCTTGCAGTGATTGGTATAGTAGCGGGACTTGTGGGTATGCTTTTTGCATTAGTTATTGGAATTTTAGCAAAGCCAGTTAAAAAGAAAAGAAGAAAATCCCCTCGCACAGCTTCAGATAATAATGTGGAGCAGAAGGAAGCTTAAGTTAACAGAAGTAAAGCCTGGATCAAATAGAACCAGGCTTTTTTGTATTTATAAGTTCCAATTTATCGGGCTTTTTCATAGCTTTTATTCTACACTCCCGGCTCATTGCTTCGCTTTTAGTCTCGAATTCTTCATAATAAACAATCTTAACAGGCAGTTTAGAACGAGTATATTTGGAGGCTTTACCTAAATTATGAAGCTTCAGGCGGTTATCGAGGGAGGTAGTATAGCCTGTATATAGGCTTTTATCTGCACATTCCAAAATGTAGACGAAAAACATTTTATTCCTCCTCTAAGCGAAGACCTTCGAGTACTCTTTTTACAACATCATATCCGTAGCCTTTTCTTTGAAGGAATCCTCCAATTTTTCTATAGGCAGCAGCCATGTCCTCTGAAAGAATTTTTGAGTATTTTTTCCTAACCAACTCAGTCAACTCTTCTATATCGGGCTCTATCTCTGAGAGAACATCAGTGATGATTGAATCTTCAATACCTTTTTTTCTTAGCTCATACTTCAACCTGTATTCACCCAGATAATTTAGCCTTGATTTATCATCCACGAATGACTTGGCAAAATCAAAATCATTCAAGTATCCCAATTCCATCAGATGAGATACCACATCAGAAATTATTGCAGGACCATAGCCCTTGCTTAGTAAATATTTTTTCATTTCATTGACGGATCTTTGTCTGTAGGATAAGTATTTATAGGCTGAAAATTTAGTTCTTTGGTGTTCATCGAATCTTCTCAACCGATCCATGGTATTTTGATCAAGCTCCATACCCTTCTTAAGCTTGAATTCTAAAATGGCATCGACTGGGACTCCCATATAGAACTCGCCATCCACGAAAAGGTTGACTCTTGAGCTATTCTTCTGAATATCTATACTCGTTATCTTCATATTTTCAAATCCACTAATCAGCTTTTTTATTGAGCAGTATATATACTCCAAGTACTATAAGCAAGGCAGGCCAAAATTCGATGATTCTCCTTAGAGAATATGAGAACCATGGGAATACTATCCTTGCAAGCATGAAGGCTCCTGCTAAAACCAATGCAATACCTATTAGAAGCCTTCCATTATCCTTGCCTGTACTTGCTTGAGTCTCTGATTCAATATAGCCATCATCCTCTGGGATCACAATACCGCAAATAAGGTATGCTAGTCCAAAGGTCCCAAAGGAAGTAAGGGCTAGAACGAACCAGATCAGCCTAACTATAGTGGCGTCGATATTAAGGTATTCTGCAAGTCCTCCACAAACACCCATAATATATCTGTTTGATCTTGATCTTTTAAGTTTTTTCATATGGCACCTCCTAATTATTCTTCAACACAATCATATCAAAATGTCTCATCTAATAAAATAGACATCTAAAATATTTCCCTTGAATATGGCTTTATGGTAACATTAGGAGGAGGTGATTTAAGTGTTTGATTTCTTATCAATTATATTCAAGTACATATTCGTCTTTATTATCTACATGTTTATCTTCGTAATAATAAGGATGATCTACCTGGACATAAGAACAATGGAGAATAATCAAGGAGACACTGGCTCATATATAAAGCTATTGAATAGGCTTGACTCTCTACCATACAGGATAAACGACTCCTATTCGTTAGGAGAGTCATTAAGCATTGGAAGAAGCAGTGACAATGATCTAATACTTCGGGATCCATTTGTATCCAAAAAGCATCTCATAATTACAAAAGACGAGGATCAGTATTTTATTGAGGACGCTGGGAGCTCGAATGGTACCTATGTCAATAAACAGCGTCTAGTTGATGCTGTCAAACTGAACAACGGTGATATAATCGGCATTGGGGATTTGGAATTTATTTTTGTAAACAGATAATAGAGGTAATGATATGAATAAACTAATGGATGGAAGATTGCCAAGGAGGCTGCTGCTTTTATTTGAAATAATGTCAATGTCTCTTATCCTTATATACAAGAGGGATGGTCTTGATGTAAAAACTATATTACTTGCTGTAGGACTACTTATTGTAGTCTACGGTGCAAATTTTGTGCTATCAAGAGTATCGCAGGGTGACCTTTACATTTTTTTGATCGTGAGTATGCTGATGTCTATAGGAATAATTATGATTTTCAGGATAAGTGCAGATCTGGGACTTAAGCAGTTAATGTGGTTGGTAATAGGAATAATTGCTTTTTTTGGCAGCTATATCATGATTACTAAGTTAAGCTTTTGGGATACTCTTTTCCCTGTTTACTTAGCGGCGGGATACAGCCTATTCGCTGTTACATTAATTCTTGGAGATAGGAAGCATGGTGCAATAAACTGGATAAGTGTAGGTGGAGTAAGCTTTCAACCTGCAGAAATGACTAAAATAATCCTGGTTTTTATAATTGCTTGTTTTTACTCAAAAAGAGAGCAGTTTGACAAATATAAGTACGCAGACTATTGGATGATGGGAGTGGTCTACTCATTTATTGGTCTTTTATTTATACAGCGGGATTTAGGGACAGCAATGATTTTTCTGGGCATATTTACTGGAATTCAATATATTTACTCCAGAGATAGGAAGATCATAAGAGTAAATATAGGTCTTTTCTCGATGGGAGGTGTGATGGCATATATTCTGTTTGATCATGTCAAGGTTAGAATAATGACTTGGTTAAATCCATGGCCATACATTGACAACAAAGGGTACCAAATAACGCAGTCGTTATTTGCCATCGCAGAGGGAAGTTACTTTGGTACTGGACTAGGAAGAGGCAACCCTTCCTTTATACCACTGTCTTACAATGATTTCATCTTTTCCTCAATAACTGAAGAAATGGGAGTATTTACAGGAATCGGAATCATAATGCTTTATATGATACTAGTATACCGAGGATTCAAGATTGCCCTAAGACAGGATGACCAGTTTTATAGAGCGTTAGCGCTTGGAATAACTCTGATGTTTGGGATACAGGCATTTATAATTATCGGTGGAGTTACCAAGGTAATTCCACTTACAGGCTTGACACTACCCTTTGTATCCTATGGAGGGACTTCCGTGCTTTCAAGCTTTATTGCACTAGGAGTACTTCAGGGTGCATCTGAGAAGCTTACGAGGGAGGTAAGCAGATGAATATTGAAAAGAAGAGGATTTTAATTCTCCTTGCGTCTTTGTGCGTGGGGTTTGCGATTCTTATCGTTTATTTAAGCTATTTTCAAATATTCAGGGCTGATATTGTCAAACAAAATCCCTATAATAAGCGTTTATGGATAAATGAAGACAAGGTACTGAGAGGCAGCATAGTTGACAGAGACGGTTCGATTTTGGCCTATTCTGAGTTGTCAGAGGGGATCGCTGTTAGAAAATATAAGTATGATAGGCTATACAGTCATGTTATTGGATATAGTTTAAAAGAATATGGCAAATCAGGACTTGAGAAAAGCTACAATTCATATCTTGTTGGCTCAAATGAAAATACACCTGTTGATGAGCTTATAAACCTTATCAATCCCACGGGTGTCGGAAATAATCTTAAACTGACCATTGACCATAGCCTCCAGGCAAAAAGCAGAGAGCTGTTAAACGGAAAGAAGGGCAGTATTGTAGCAATGGACCCAAAAACCGGAGAAATATTAGCTATGGTAAGTATGCCTGACTTTAACGTAAATACACTTATACAAGAATGGAGTAGTGTGTCAGAGAATACCGACAGTCCACTATTTAATAGAGCAACCCAGGGCCTTTATCCACCGGGGTCTATTTTCAAAATCATTACTGCACTTGCTGTAATCAGGGATTCAGGTCAAGATAATTTGTTTAACTGTTCTGGGACTGTAATAATCGATGGGAAAGAATTCAGTGACTTTGACAAGAAAGGTCATGGAGAGCTGAATCTGGCTGAAGCATTTGCCAAATCATGCAACACCTATTTCTCTTCAAAAGCCTTGGATATTGGGAATTTTAATTTGTTGGACATCTCAGAGGATCTCGGCTTTAACATGAGGCTGGAAATTGGATTAGAGACCTCAACTTCAATTTATCCAAAAGATTCTAAGGGGGACACGGATTTAGCCGCATCTGGGATCGGACAGGGTAGGATCCTGGCTACTCCTTTAGGCATTCTAACAGCTGTATCAGGAGTAGCTAATGACGGCGTTATGTTAAGTCCTTATATAGTCTCAGAGATAACCACTCCAGATGGAAAGCTGATCAGAAAGCAGGCTATAACTGAGCTGAATAAGCTAGGTACAATAGAGGAGATTACAGAGTTAAAAGCTATGATGAGAGAAGTAGTAAAGACAGGGACAGGGAGAAATGCAAGTATAAAGAACGTAGCTGTTGCAGGAAAAACTGGTACAGCTGAAAATCCTTCAGGAAAGAATCATGCCTGGTTCGCAGGATTTGCTCCTTATGAGGATCCAAAGATAGCGGTTGTTGTAATATTGGAAGAGGAAGGCTCATCGGGAGGAAGTTCTGCTGCACCTATAGCTAGGGATATAATGATTCATGCATTGAACAATGTTAGCTTTAATAGATAAGGATCCTGACCAAATGGCAGGATCCTTATAGGAATTTACTTTTAAGATTATTCCAGTACATATCCTTGCTGAAGTTTAATCTGTATATACTGTTTGGTGACATTGTTAAATCTATCGATTCTATGCCCTCGTATTTAAATTCCATTCCATCGTTAACCACAAGAATCGAGTTCTCATACCTATACTCAGGCTTAATCATTATTATCGAATCTCCGGGTACTATAGCACTATTGGGAAGGCTCCTGTATGCACTGGAGTTTATTGGTGCTAATGGCGTGATTTGAAGTGAGGAAAGGCTGGGATATACTATACTGCCGCCTGCGGAGAAACTATAGCCAGTGCTGCCTGCAGGTGTAGAAACTATAAGACCGTCTCCACTAAATCTCTCAAGGTGATTATTGTCAATATATACTTCAAGATGAACTATCTTGGATTTGACTCCTTTTATCACGATCTCATTTATTCCTGTAAGGAAGAAGCACTTATTCTTAGTACAAACCTTTGCATCTACAAGGAAGATATTCTCAGTTTTATAGTCTCCTTGAATGTATCTGTCAATAAATGAGTCGATTTCCTTTGGTGAAATCTCTTGGAAGAATCCCAGATGACCAGTATTTATGCCGACAAAGGGTATCTCTGGGAAGGCATTTCTATGGATAGCTCTAAGGAAAGCACCATCTCCACCTATACAAATGTTTAGCTCAGCGTCCTTCGTATAGGTCTCGGTTGGCATAAGACCCTTGTCTATAAGCTTTCCCGCTAAAATACGAGCAGTTTTTCTAGATTCATAATTCTTGTTGGATATGATATTTATCAATCTGCTATTCGACATCAATACTCACCCTTCAAAGGATATTATTTAGCTGATATAATGATTCTAACATATTGGATTGACTATTAAAAGAAAAGAAGGTGGCCAAATATGGATGAGGAACAAAAATTCATAAGTATAGTTAATACAATTGGATCCAAATCTATCGAAGAGCTGCTGATGAGTAAGGGCATTTCGGGTAGATTGACCAGAAAACTTATAAAATCAGGCAACATTTTAGTTGAAGGCAAGCCAGTAGAGAAGAAGCATAGGCTGAGAAGTGGAGAAAAGATAACAATAGTTCTTGAAGATGAAGAATACGATGTTGAACCTCAGCCTATTGAGATTGAAATATTGTACGAGGACAGGGACGTCATAGTTCTGAATAAACCTGCATATATTGTAGTTCATCCGACAAAAAATATAAAGGATGGTACACTTGCAAATGGAGTTGCCTATTACTTCAAGACAAAGAATCTAAAACGAAAGATCAGACTTGTAAGCAGACTTGACCGGGATACCTCAGGAGCTATAATATTCGCTAAGAATGCTTATGG
>CAZHLQ010000291.1:0-1943 GCA_964533235.1 uncultured Gudongella sp.
AAGCTGTACTTACCCAGCCTATGGATTTTCTAAGCTCCCTTAGATCATATCTTCCAAAGGGCTTTTCGAGTACTGTTACCTGTCCGGTGGAGGGAAATATATATCCATTTATCATATTTAAAAGTGTGGTTTTACCTGAACCATTAAGCCCAAGAACAACCCAGTGCTGGCCTTTTTCTATGGTCCAGCTGACATCCTTGAGTATGTATTTTGAATTTCGTCTTATTGACACATTTTTTATATCTAATATCATCCTGATCTACCCTTTCTAAAATGAACATTTTTTTAATTATACCAGTATATCATATAAGTCTAGTAAAATTATTTTTCAATTTTACACAACCTTTACATTGGCATCATGAATCCTTAATGATGTCTTGGTATGATGTGGTTGAGAATATAAAGAAAGATCAAGGAGGATGGAAAATTGAAGATTTCCAAAAAGATATTAGTAGCTATAATGGCAATGATATTAATGTTTTCACTGGCAGCATGTGGATCTGAGGAACCGGCATCAACACCTGATGGAGAAGAACTTGAAGGTACAGTTATAGTTGACGGATCAGGAACTGTATACCCTCTTATGGCAAATATCGCAGAGGAGTACATGACAAATGTCCAGCCAGGAGTAAGTGTTCAGGTAGGTAGAGCAGGTTCAAGTGCAGGCTTTAAGAAGTTCATACCTGGAGAAACTGACTTCTCAGACGCTTCAAGAAAGATCAAGGACGAAGAAATAGCTCAGCTTGAAGAGAATGGCCTTAAGATGGGCGAAGATGTAATGGAAATCAAGCTTGCATACGATGGACTTACAATGGTAATCAATAAGGATAATACCTGGGCAACTGAAATGACTGCTGATGAGATAGTAAAAATGTACCTTTCAGGATCTTTTAATGCAGATGACAAGGTAATGTGGTCAGATGTGAGAGCTGATTGGCCAAAAGAACAGATCAATTTCTACGGACCTAATGAAAACCATGGAACATATGAGTTCTTCTACGAAGTTATACTTGGCAAGGCTGATATGGTAAAGACTGCTAACTTACAGCAGGAGTATTCAACACTAGTAGACCTTGTATCTAAAGACAAAAATGCAATAGCGTTCTTTGGATATGGATACTATGCATCAAATACCGATAAAATTACAGCTGTAAAGGTGGACTTTGGAAATGGTCCTATTGAGCCATCACTTGAAACAATTGGAGAAGATCTGCCATACGCAGGCTTTACAAGATTGGTTTACACCTACCTAAATCTTCAGTATGCAAAGGAAAAGCCTGAGGTCCTCGACTATGCAATGTATGTTGTATCAGCTGAGGGAGCAGGGAGATTAGCCGGAGATAACGGATTTGCTCCACTGCCAGCAGAAACCCATGCTGAATATTACTCACAGCTTGAGGCTATGAAATAAAACGATGAATAATGGAATGAGAGGCAAGGGCCTCTCATTCCAGCATGTTTCAAATAGAATGCTTGGGAGAGAATAGCAATGAAAAGTAAAAATGTCAGGGAAATAATCCAGACGAACATAAAAAATAAAAAGTACAGATCAGACAAGGTAATGCCAGTATTTTTTCTTGTAATGGCACTTATATCAGTGGCTACTACATTTGGCATAGTATATACGCTTATATTCGACGCTGCAAAGTTTTTTGCTGCGGTGCCATTTAGTGAGATATTCAGCACCGAATTGAGCCCTTTGTCAAAGAATCCGAAATTTGGCATGCTGCCCCTGCTAAACGGAACTCTTATGACCACGATAATTGCCATGTTGGTCGCCGTACCAGTAGGTATGGCAGCAGCCATTTATCTTAGCCAATTTGCATCCAAAAGAGTCAGGAAGCTTCTAAAGCCTGTACTTGAGGTTCTTGCAGGGATCCCAACGATCGTATATGGATTTTTCGCCTATTCTTTCGTAACTCCATTGCTGATGAAGTTAATTC
>CAZHLQ010000292.1:0-2775 GCA_964533235.1 uncultured Gudongella sp.
GGACCAAGCGGCAAGAAGACAATTGCTGAGGGTAAGGACCTTACAGGCGTCAAGTATATAGTTGGTACAGGAGGAGCTCTTACAAGACTCCCAGGCAGAATGGAGATCCTAAAAAATATCCCCCATTCAAACAATGGAACAGATTTGCTTCCAAACGCAGAAGCTGAAATTTTGATAGACAATCACTATATCATGGCATCTTTAGGTGTAATGAGCAAGAAATACCCTGAGATCGCCCTTGACCTTTTGCTGAAGAGCATAGGTCTGAGATAGGAGGTCAGGATGACTTACCCAAGATTAGTTGTAGACACAAAAAAAGTTGAAAACAATGTAAGAGCTATGACTACCCTGGCAAAAGCCAAGGGAGTAACTGTAGCGGGCGTAACAAAGGTATTCTGCGCTCAGCCTGACCTGGTCAAGGCATATATTGATGGCGGGGTAGATTTCCTAGCAGACTCCAGGCTTCAAAACCTTAAGAGGATGAAGGATTTCCCACTTCCAAAGATAATGCTTAGACTTCCGATGATATCAGAGGCCGAGGAGCTTGTAAAATATGCTGACTACTCTCTGAACTCAGAGCTTGAGACAGTTAGAGCACTTGATAAAGCAGCTGAGAAGAACAACAAGGTCCACAATATAATAATTATGGCTGACCTTGGGGATCTTCGCGAAGGCTTCTTCAAGGAAGAGGAGCTATTCGAGGCTGTGGAGGAGATACTAAAGCTTAAATGGATCAAAATTGCAGGCCTAGGCGTTAACCTTACCTGCTATGGAGGTGTCATACCAAACTCGAAAATATTGAAAAGACTCACCGACCTCGCTGACAAGATAAGAAAAGATTACGATCTAGCCCTTGAAATTGTATCAGGTGGAAATTCCAGCTCAGTATATATGCTGGAGGGTGAGTTTTCTACAGGAGTTAACCATCTAAGGCTTGGAGAAGTATTTGTATTAGGAACTGAATCCGCCTATGGTAACCAGATGGAGGGAACTGACCCGACGGCATTCGTACTTGAGGCTGAGGTTATAGAAGTCAAGGAGAAGCCATCTGTTCCAACCGAGGAAATCGGCAGAGATGCCTTTGGACAGGTACCTACCTTCGTCGACAGAGGAGTGCGAAAGAGACTTCTTTGTGCAGTAGGCAAGCAGGATCTGGATATTGGTACACTGACGCCAGAGGATAAGGGGCTTATAGTCCTTGGCGGAAGCTCTGACCATCTCATAGTAGACGGCTCAGACTCTGAAAGGGATTACAAGGTAGGCGATATAGTAAGGTTTAACATGCACTATGTAAGCATATTACGCCTTATGACCTCCGAATTTGTAGAAAAGCATTTTATTTAGTTTTAAGCAGTCCGGTCAAGAACTATTTTGACCGGATTTTTATTTTTTGTGCAATTCTACGGCTTCTTGACAGCCTTTTGTTGTGGTATAATGGTTACACCAACCTATGAGGGTGATCAAATGGATCTGTTTTCGATATCAATGGAGGATAAACTTAAAAAATCAGCACCACTTGCTGACCGGCTAAGACCCCAAAGCCTTGACGACTTTGTTGGACAGGATCATGTACTGGGCGAGGGAAAGTTTCTTAGACGAGCCATAAAAGCAGACAGGATAAATTCAATGATCTTCTTTGGACCTCCGGGTACAGGCAAGACTACACTGGCAATGATAATTGCCAACCAGACCAGGATGAGATTCGAGAAGCTCTCAGCTGTAACAGCAGGAGTCAAGGATATCCGTGAGGTGGTTGCGAGAGCAGAGGAAAGCCTGAAAATGACAGGCAAGAAAACCATCTTATTTGTGGATGAGATCCACAGGTTCAACAAATCACAGCAGGATGCACTATTGCCCTTCGTAGAGCGAGGAATAATTATTCTTATAGGTGCTACAACCGAGAATCCATACTTCGAGGTAAATAAAGCGCTTTTATCAAGGGCAATGGTAATAGTGCTCAACTCTCTTAATAGAGAAGACCTGAAGCTGCTGGTGGAAAGAGCCCTAAAAGACAAGGAAAAGGGACTTGGAGAATATCATGTCAGACTTGAGGACGAGGCTCTTGATTATCTATTGACCATAGCGCAGGGTGATGGCAGGATAGCACTTAATTCACTTGAAATAGGGGTACTGTCTACAGAGCCGGATGAAGCGGGGCTTAGAGTCATTGATCTTGATGGTATAAGAGATTCTATCCAGGTGAAATCTGCAAGGTACGACAAGGGCGGAGATGAGCATTACGATACGATCTCAGCCTTCATAAAGAGCATGAGGGGCTCAGACCCACAAGCTGTTTCATACTATCTCGCCAAGATGATAAATGCAGGAGAAGATCCCATATTCATAGCAAGAAGGATAGTAATTGCAGCCTCAGAGGACGTAGGTAACGCAGATCCTATGGCACTGCAGGTAGCAGTTGCAGCTCTCCAGGGAGTACACGCAATAGGGATGCCAGAGGGAAGGATAATATTATCCCAGGCAGCATTATACATTGCAAATGCTCCAAAGAGCAACAGTGCAATAATTGCAATAGATAAAGCTATGGATGACGTCAGAAACCTTGAGGTAGGCAGAGTGCCAGGGCACCTAAGAGATGCGCACTACGGAGGAGCCGAGAAGCTGGGGCATGGGAAGGGATACCTGTATCCCCATGATTATCCAGGTCATTACGTTGAACAAACATATCTGCCCGAAGGCTTCGAGGACAAAATATACTACAAGCCCTCAGGTCAGGGCTTAGAGAAATAGGGACATTAGGGACGGTTCTTTTTGTCC
>CAZHLQ010000293.1:0-1888 GCA_964533235.1 uncultured Gudongella sp.
TTATGATGCCATGAAAACAGGAAAACCGATGGACGTGATCAGCGAGTTGGATGACTTTGTGACTGTACAGGATGCATACGATATCCAGCTCAAGAACGTAGCCAGAGCGCTTAACGACGGTGAGGTTATCAGCGGTAAAAAGATCGGTCTTACCTCAAAGCCTATGCAGGAGCTTTTTGGGATCGATGAGCCTGACTACGGTCATCTGTATGCAAGCACTGAAGTGCCAAATGGCGGTGTGATCGTATCAAAAACATTGAATAGGCCTAAGGTAGAAGGCGAAATTGCATTCATATTGAACCGGGACCTGACTGGACCAGGAGTGACAAATGAGGATGTCTATAGGGCAACTGAGTATATATGTCCTGCAATCGAAATAGTAGACACAAGATATGAGGACTGGAGAATAAAGCTTGTAGACACTATCTCAGATAATGGATCAAGCGTTCTTTACATTATGGGAGACAATAAATATAAAATTGGAGAAGTTAGTCTTCCTGAAATCAAGATGACTTTATCTAGAAATGGTGAGGTTATAAATAAGGGAACAGGAGCTGATGTACTCGGAGATCCGGCAACAGCTGTAGCATGGCTTGCTAATAAGCTTCATGAGTTTGGAGTCAAGCTTAATAAGGGTGACGTTATTCTCTCGGGTGCTATTACTGCGGCAATCGAAGCAGTCGAGGGTGACTCATTTGAGTGCAGCTTCGGAGAGCTAGGAAGCGTTAAGGTAAGATTTGAATAGTATATGAGAAGTCTATAGAATTTACCACAAAAAATATATGGGGCTTCCGGTAATGATACCGGAAGCCTATGTTATTACTGGCTGCAAAGCTTAAGTCTAACGATTTCAGCAAAAAACTCCGCTCCTGTCTCCAGAATAGAATCATTATAATCAAACAGTGAATTATGAAGAGGTATCATATAGTCTGGGTCAGTATTTAGTCCACCAAGAAAGACGAAGCAGCCTGGAACCTCATTCATAAAGAAGCCAAAGTCTTCGGAAACCATCATTGGGGCACAGTCAGGGTAAGCATTATCCACGCCGACGACATTTTTAGCAGCCTGTAGTGCAGTCTGAGTTTGTTCAGGCCAGTTTATGGTTGGAGAAAACTCATGGGTGTATTCAAAACTACACTCTGCATCATGTGCCTGACAGATACCAATACAGATCTTCCTCATTCTGTCCTCGATAAGGGCCTGGACCTTGGGAGTAAAGCTTCTTGTATCTCCCTTTATTATGACATTTGAAGGAATGGCATTTCTTATTCCGTCAGTTGTTATCTCAGTGCAGGATATTACTGCATTATCCAGTGGACTCGCATTCCTTGAAACGATGGTTTGTAGTGCAAGTATTATCTCGGCTGCGATGACAAGCGGATCATTTCCCAAATGAGGACTTGATGCATGGCAGCCCTTACCCTTGATTTTTATGACAAAGTTGTCCTCACTTGCCATGATTCCACCAACGCGTGTATGTATAGTGCCTTCGGGAAGATTAGGCATGTTATGAAGTCCATAGATCTCATCTATTGGAAATCTCTCAAACAGTCCGTCTTCGATCATGGCAAGAGCTCCCTTGCCGGGCTCCTCGGCAGGCTGAAATATTAGTCTTACTGTACCGTCGAAGTTTTTCCTTTCAGCTAGAAGCATCGCTGTTCCCAATAGGGTTGCTATATGTCCGTCATGACCGCAGGCATGCATTCTGTTTGGAATTTGAGATGCATAGGGAACTCCTGAAGTCTCCTGCATCTGAATGCAATCAATGTCTGCTCTAAGACCTATGGAACCAGAGCCGTCTCCAACTGTTAGAGATGCAACCAGACCAGTCTTACCAATTCCTGTATGTACATCATAGCCCATCTTAATAAGTTCATCAGCTATGTAT
>CAZHLQ010000294.1:0-4067 GCA_964533235.1 uncultured Gudongella sp.
ACCATGATCCCAGCTACAGATGCAAAAATATATCCAAACATTGATTCACTAAAGAAATTCATTAAGAGGAAATAGCCTACTGTTGCTCCAAGAGGCTCTGATAAGCCTGACAAGAAAGAATACTTGAAGGCCTTCTTCTTGCTTCCTGTCGCAAAGTATATTGGAACAGATACTGCAATGCCCTCAGGAATATTATGGATAGCTATCGCCACTGCAATAGATATACCCAGGGAAGGATCCTGCAATGCGCTTATAAAGGTTGCAAGTCCTTCCGGGAAGTTGTGGATCGCTATTGCCAGGGCAGAGAACAAGCCCATCCTCATGAGCTCGTGGCTTTCGTCAGGTACTATCCTCATCTCCCTGACATCCCTCATTTCGTGAGGATTTTCGCCACTAGGTACGAATTTATCTATCAATGCAATAACTGCAATGCCCACAAAGAATGCGAAGGTAGTTGCTGCTAGTCCCATAGTGGGTCCATATATAGCTTCAAGCGACTCCCTTGCCTTGGCGAAGATTTCTACAAAGGATACATATATCATTACTCCTGCAGAAAATCCAAGGGCTGCTGAAAGGAATTTCTTGTTTGTCTGTTTGGTATAAAATGCCAGTGCACTTCCTATACCTGTTGATAATCCTGCAAACAGGGTAATCCCGAATGCAAATAATATCTGACTTGTGCTTGGGTTCATAATGTTCCTCCGTGTAAGTTATAATGTTCTATAATATTACCACAACGCTTAGCCCTAAAACAAATGGTCAGCACAAAGCTTCTCCACTATTTAAAAGTCTTACGAATATCTCAGCAATTTCAGGGTCAAACTGAGTGCCTGAATTATTCATTATCTCAGTAATGGCTTCCTCTCTTGTAAGCCTCTCTCTATAGGGCCTGCCTCCTGTCATCGCATCATATGCATCTATTATGGCTATTATCCTGGATAGCAATGGTATCTCCTCTCCCTTAAGTCCTGACGGATAGCCTTTTCCGTCCCATCTCTCATGGTGTGAAAGGATGTAGTCAGCAATTGCCGCAAGATCCATAGATGCCATGGCGATTCTGTAGCCCATCTCAGGATGCTTTCTCAGCACTTCCCATTCTTCATTAGTCAGTGGTTCCTTCTTACTCAAAAGTTCTGAGTCGATAGTGACCTTGCCCAGATCGTGTATTGATGCCAGCATGATCAATTGCTGGATCATTTCGTCGTCAAGATGAAGCTCCTCGCCTAATCTCTGAGCTATGCACTGCAGCGCAGACAGGTTCTCCTCCCTCATCTCGCCTCTTCTGGTCAACATTCCCCTTATGGATGCCAGTATACTGTTGTGTGAGCTTCTGTGTTCAAAGAGCTTATTCTTATACATTATGTCTTCAGCATTTCTTATGGCTTCATCCAGGCTTTCTTCTCTGGTGTTTACAGTATCAAGTCCCAGTGAAATGCTTATCTTTATTGGCGTATCTCCATTGTCTTCATTATATATCCTGGTGCCTCTTTCGATTCTGTCAAGAACTGTCCGCGCAGTTTCCTCTGTCGTGTGTGGGAGGAATATAGCAAATTCATCTCCACCTATCCTTGTGACTATATCTGTGCTCCTCACTGACTCCTTTAGAATGTTGGCAGTCTCCTTGATCAGGCAGTCACCCAGTTCGTGGCCGAAGGCGTCATTTATCATTTTCAAACCGTTTATATCTCCGATTATAACGGAGATCGGAAGCACATCGTCAAAAACAAGCTGAGTTGATACCTCTGAAAAGTATCTTCTATTATAGAGCCCTGTCATTGAATCATGATAGGTCAGGAAATTGATCTGCTCCTCCCGTTTCTTTTGATGTGTCACATCGATAATTATTCCTTCAAGTGCCTCTATTTGACCGTCTATGTCATAAATCGCCTGCCCCTGCTCATAAACCCACTTGAGCCTGCCATCCTTTGTCTTTATTTGGTATTCAAGATTGTATGGGCGATTCTCACCTGCAGCGATATTAAGGTTCTCCCATACATAATCTCGATACTCTTCTTGTATTAACTCATTATAGGTGATTGTCGAATTTTGTATCAAGTCCTCAGGATCATAGCCTGTTAGCCTCTTACAGCCATCTGAAATGTATTCCATGGTCCAGTCCCTGTCTAATATACAACGATATGCCATCCCAGGAATATTTTCCAAAAGTCTGAGCTTCATTTTCTCTGATTTGGATGTATCGTCTGTTCCGGTTATGACAACAATTGCATACTTTCCATCATCCAGCTTAATAGCCTTTCCCTGGCAGCTGCAGCCTAAAATACCAGTCCAATTCTCGGAAGCTGGTTCGTTTCTTAAGAACTTCAAAATTATTGTTTCAATCTGTTCAAACAAAAAACTTCCCAGTACATTGCTAAGTATTGTCTTACCCTCCGGGATATCAATCCTAAGGACTTTCTTGATGTTGTCATTTGCCTCCAAAACAATCATGTCTCCAGGATCATTACTGGCATTATGGGATTCAAGTATCATTAAGCCTATAGAAGACTTATTCAATATTAGAGAACTTATCAATGATTCCATTGCAGAACCTCCAAATCATCTACAACATACCTTTTGTGTTTATACCCATAAAGCTTCTTGCGATAACTGTACCATGTCAATCGATTTCACCAAACTTTCATTTATCAGATTTGTTTTGTAACCCTATCAATTCTCTTTTTGTGGTATACTGTATAGGTATTAAAATGAGAGGAGAGCTGAATAAATGAAAAACGTACTAAACAAAAAGAGAAAATTGACTGCACTTATAGCTATAGTGCTAATTTTTGGGGCTTTAGCAGGAGCTTGTTCAAACTCCGGTGACGGGGAAGTCGTAGCAATGGTGAACGATGTTAAGATCACTAAGGAAGAATTCTATGATTATATGGTTGAGCAAAACGGAGAAGAAGTCCTGGAGGCATTGATCCTTGAGAAGATGCTGGAGTTGGAGGTTGAAGCTAACAATATCGAAGTTACAGAGGATGAGATCGATGTTGAATACGCTGAAATGGCTGAGGCATACGGTGGAGTCGAAGGACTTCAAAGTACACTTCAGATGTATGGATATACCGAGGACAGCATAAGGAAAAACCTAAAGCTTAATCTAAGTATAGAAAAACTTATGGAGCCTTTAATCAATGTGACTGATGACGAAATTGCACTATATTTTGCAGAGAACAAAGATGATTTTGACGTTTCTGAACAGGTCAAGGCAAGTCATATACTTGTAGCTACAATCGAAGAAGCAAACGACGTACTTGAAAAGCTTAACTCTGGAGAAAGCTTTGAGGACCTGGCTAAGGAGTTTTCTTTGGATACCAGCAATGCAGCCAATGGCGGCGATCTCGGGTATTTTGGGAAAGGTGCCATGGTACAGCCATTTGAGGACGTTGCTTTCAGACTTGCTGTAGGAGAAGTAAGTGAGCCTGTTGAAACTACATTTGGATACCACATAATAAAGATATTCGATAAGAAGGCTGCTGAGGAAGCCACACTTGAGGGTTCAAAGGAAACAATAACTGAAGTTCTCAAAGAAACGAAGATGACTGAGGCTTATCAGACCTGGTATAGCGAAGTTAAGGGAAAATACACTGTTAAAAACAACTTATTCAACTAAATAATATTGATCCGGGGTTCTAAATAGCGCCCCGTTTTTATTTCATCTTGAAAAGCGCAAAATCATCAAAAATTCAGTTAATAAATCATTGCAATATTGCGCAAAAGTGCCCTACAGGTTATAATTGTTTAGGGAGTGTGAGAGGATGAAATTTTTCGAGAAGCTCAATTCAATGTTGAACATGTTTGAAATTACTAATTACCAGCTTGCAGAAGCATTACAAGTAGACGTATCTTTGATAAGCAGATGGCGTACAGGTAATCGATTACCTTCCGAAAGGAGCAGGCATCTGGAGGATATCTCCAAACTCATCGTAGACAAAGCTGATGAAATGGAAATGCTTAGTGGCCTGATTGAACAGCTTGGACTATCCCTTTCATCAGCTACGGGAGATACAGATACAACCAAAGACTATCTGATCCAGTGGTTGAAGGATGAAGCCCCAGTCAAG
>CAZHLQ010000295.1:0-3696 GCA_964533235.1 uncultured Gudongella sp.
CGGGCAGAATGTAAAATCCGGAAGATTTATTCACTATCTTGATATAGAAAACATACAAAAGGTGATCCTTCTTGGTACAGAGGTTGCTGAGGATCTGTTTGGTTTTTCCAATCCATTGGGAGAGCAAGTCAAGCTAAACGGTACTAACTTCACTGTCATAGGGGTTTTAGAGGAAAGCGAAAGCACCATTGGAGGCAGCAGTAACGACAAGGCTTTAATACCCATATCGACTGCAGAGAGATTTTTTAAGTCTCCTGGGGTAAAGAGCATAAACATTCAAGCCGAGTCTCCAGATTCAGTTGCTTTAGTCCAGTCTGATGTCGAGCTTTTTCTGATGAGACGATTTGACAACAATGAGGATGCATTTAGGATTTTCAACCAATCAGATATGTTGTCTACAATTGGGGAGGTAACTGCGACACTCACTATGATGCTTGGAGGTATTGCAGGAATATCTCTGGTTGTTGGTGGTATAGGTATTATGAATATTATGCTGGTTTCAGTAACTGAAAGAACCAGGGAGATAGGGATTAGAAAGGCGATTGGCGCGAAGAGAAGAGATATTTTAAGCCAATTCATAATTGAAGCTGCAGTGATAAGTGGAATTGGAGGTCTTATTGGAGTAATACTTGGCGTAGGAGGCAGTTACTTGATAAGTCGCATAATGGGTCTAAACATAACTTTTGTAATAAGCATATTGTTCATTTCATTCCTTTTCTCACTTGTAATTGGGATGTTCTTTGGTATATACCCTGCGAATAAAGCATCGAGATTAAAACCAGTTGATGCACTTATGTATGAATAGTAAAAAATTCCACGGCACTTCTGCCGTGGAATTTTTCTATACCGCCCATTCTCCGTCCTTGAATATCTCTATTTCTTCACCTTCTGATGTAATACCTACAATGCTAAGGTCATCTGTGCCTATCATGAAATCCTCGTGGTTCATAGAATCATTTACACCGTGAGCCTCAAGCTCTTCATCGCTCATATCTGCTCCACCCTCGATACAGGTTGGATAAGCCTTGCCAAGTGCTAGATGGCACGCTGCATTTTCATCAAACAATGTGTTCAAGAAAAGTATACCTGCCCTTTGTATAGGGGAGCTGTATGGAACCAGCGCAACCTCTCCCAGATACCTTGAACCCTCATCCATATCCAAAAGCTCAGCCAACAGCTCCTGACCCTTTTCAGCTTCAAAGTCGACAACCTTTCCTTTCTCAAATACAAGGCTGAAGTTATCTATTAAATTCCCTCCATAGTTAAGAGGCTTAGTGCTGTATACCACACCATTGACGCCGTACTTTGCAGGAAGAGTGAATACTTCTTCCGTAGGCATATTAGCAACGAAAGGATCTCCCTTGGCGTTTACGCTTCCACCACCGGCCCATATATGGCCTTCAGGAAGCTCTATCATTAAATCGGTACCGTTCTCGGAGGTGTAATGAAGCTTGGCGAATTTCTTTTCATTAAGATAATTTACTTTCTCTTCTAGAGCGGCTATATGCTGCTTCCATGCCTCGACAGGGTTTTCCATGTTCATCCTGGTAGCTTCAAGGATGGCATCCCAAAGCTTTTCAACAGCTGCATCATCCTCCATATCGGGGAATAATCGTTTAGACCAAGCAATCGTTGGAATAGAGGCGACGCACCATGAATTGATGTCGTTCATAGTGTAGTTTCTGTATTCCTTTAGCCCGATGCCGGAGGCCTTGTTATAGGCAGATATCTTCTTAGTATCTATTCCCTGAAGAAGCTGCGGGTCCTCAGATGATACATATATAAAGTTTCCGCCTTTTTTTGCAAACTCCTCCAATGGCTCAGCTCTCCATCTAGGGAAGCTCTCAAAGACCTCAAAAGGCGCATTCTCATATTTTAATCTCGTAAGTACGTCGTCCATCCAATTCATATATATGTCTGTGCATCCAAGTTGGTAGGCAATTTTCGCCATCATTCTTACGAATTCTGCACCTTCAACAGGAGCAGATATAACAAGAGGTTCACCCGGCTTGAGATTAACACCGACCTCAACAAGCAACCGGGCATATTCTTCCATTTTTCCCTTAAAGCTTGACATTTGATCACCCCAATTTAAGAATCTACCATCAGTTTACCTAATAAACGGGATAATGTAAACAATTCCAGAAAAATTAGCTATAGTTTAACGTGGTAAAGTAAATCTAAACGGCTAAATTATCGAACATCCCCCTCCTATGCTAGTGTAAAATAACTATAGGAAAAAATAAAGAGAATAGAACTCCATATGGTATGATTAATCTGCGACAAAAAACCAATACATATGGAGGGGTCTATTCTCATGAACATTATACAACAATCCGTGGAATTAATCACCAAGAGTTATTACAACAATTTAGAAAAAGCCTTAACTGGAGATATCGACCTTGGAGCTTTGGTGTTATCAACAGAAGAAACAGTAATAGAGATAGGCAGGAACATAGTAAAGGAAGTACTGGAAACACTGGACAAAGAAATAAGAGAAAGTAAAGCAAGAAAGAAAGACTGGTATATAGAGCGTATAAAAGAAGAGCGAACACTAAACACACTGCTTGGAGAGATCTCCTATCAAAGGACCTACTATACTCATAAAGAGACAGGAGAGTACTCATTTTTAAGCGATAATCAGTTGGGAATTCGTCCACATGAGAGGATGGATAAAAGCCTAAAGGCAAGGCTGGTAAAGAACGCAACAACAATGTCATATCAGAAGTCAATAGATCAGCTATCCCGCAGTGGTGTAAGATCGAGGATGAGTGTATTAAATGCAATTCGTGAAATGGAAACAGTACCAAATGAAGCAGCAGAGATCAAAAAGAAGGAAACGCCAGAGATAATATACATAGAAGCGGATGAAGATCATATATCGATGCAAAAAGGACCATCATCAATATCAAGAATAGCATACGTACACGAAGGCAGAGAACAGGTCAGTAAAGGAAGGCATAGGCTAAAAAACACCCGATATTTTACAGATACCAGCTCAAATCATGAAGACATGTGGCTAGATATAGCAACATATCTAGAGAATACATATGAGATGGAGAAAGTAAAAAAGATCTATCTGTCAGGCGATGGGGCATCCTGGATAAAAGCAGGGTCAGCTTGGATAAATGGTTCCAAATACGTATTAGACAAATTTCATTTATCAAAAGCAATCAAGAAAGCAACATCACACAAACCAGTTATGTCAGAGCCACTATGGAACTACATAAATCAAGGAATGAAGAAAGATACAAGTAATTTAATGGATATAATAGCACAAGCAGCAGAGACAGAGCAAAAGAGGAAAGAAGTAGAAGAAATCAAGCGATACATATTGAATAATTGGGCAGGCATACAGAGGCAGAAAGAAAAGGAGTACATAGGATGCAGTGCAGAAGGGCATGTAAGCCACATACTGTCTAGCAGGATGAGTTCAAGACCAATGGGATGGTCAAAGCAAGGTATGCGTCAAATGAGCAGTATGCTGGTATTTAATAGCAATGGTGGGGACTTCTCCGAATATATAAAAAAGAAAAATGATAGAGAACTTAAAGACACTAGGATTATGAAGCTAGATAAAAGAGTAGTAAAGAAAGCAGTAAACTCAATTGGAGGCACGATCCAAAACATAAGCTTACTTCCATTGGGTAAGAAGTCAGGGACATCAGTAATATTAAAAAGCCTAAGGGGGATAAT
>CAZHLQ010000296.1:0-1569 GCA_964533235.1 uncultured Gudongella sp.
GCTATATGTTGCGATTAAAGCTACTCATAATTTAAAGCCTAGCATGTCCGCAGGGCCTTATACAACATCAGTATTTCATGATTATCCAAAAGCGGAAAGAATAACCATAGGTGGAATAAGCTATGATCCGACTGAATTTGTGAATGGCAATGTCAATGATGCAAGTTGGACAGTTTTTATTTTCAGTGGTGTTGAGAATGTAGATTCGACTCACCAACTGATTTTAAAAGGAATCGGCGGGGGACACGATTTATTAGGATACGCATTATTAATAGGAGATAATGATCCAACAACTGCAGGTTATTCAGTGGAACACTATCTTCAACAAGAAGCAGGGTCTACTAATTACACAAAACAGAGGACAGATTCATTTATAGGTACAATAGGTACTACGGTAAACGCAGACGCAGAAACATTTGATGGATATACTGAGAACACAAGCCATTCACAGAGAGTACCAAGTGGGGTAGTAAAGTCCGATGGTAGCTTGGTATTGAAGCTATATTACGATTTGAACTCTCCAACTACAGCAAACTATACTGTTAAACATTATTTACAAAATTCGAATTTATCAGGTTACACACTTGATGACACAGTTCCGATGACTGGAGCGACAGGTGGTACAACAGCTGCAGTAGCTAAGGATTATCCAGGGTTCACAGCCCAAAACTTCTCACAAGCTACAATAGCGGCAGATGGGAGTACTGTAGTAAGGATAGACTACAACAGAAACGACTATACAATAACCTACAAAATAGTAGGAGATTACTTCACAAATTCATCTTATGATTCAAAAACTTATAAATATGGAGCAACAATTGTCCCATTAGCAAAGCCAACACAACCAGGCTACACCTTTATAGGTTGGACAACGGAGCCAGTAACAATGCCAGCCCAGAATATTGAAGTTACTGGAGAATTTATTCCTGGCACGGGGACTTCTTACAAAGTAGAACATTATTTACAAAATTTAGGGTCGGAAGGTTACACACTCGATGACACAGTTCCGATGACTGGAGCGACAGGTGGTACAACAGCTGCAGTAGCTAAGGATTATCCAGGGTTCACAGCCCAAAGCTTTTCACAAGCTACAATAGCGGCAGATGGGAGTACGATTGTTAAAATTTACTATGACAGGAATAGCTATACAATAACCTATAAGATTGTAGGAGAATATTTTGTGGACTCCTCATATGATGTTGACACTTATGAGTTTGGAGAAGAGGTAATCCCAAAAGGCAAACCGTCACAATCAGGTTATACTTTTACTGGGTGGACCTCAGAACCAGAGACAATGCCAGCGAGAAATGTTGAGGTTACTGGATACTATACAGTCAACACACCACAACTTTACAACCTGACTATTGTCTATGTATATTCCTTTGGAGATACAGCAAGACCAGCGCATAATGCACAGCTCCGAGCAGGACAAACATACAGAGTATTAACACCGACAATACCAGGTTACACTCCTAACGCAGATGTAGTTGCAGGGACAATGCCTGAGGATTCAATCAGGATAGTAGTAACCTATACAAGGATACCAACTACAACTGAAAGGGACAGAGA
>CAZHLQ010000297.1:0-6341 GCA_964533235.1 uncultured Gudongella sp.
CCTTCAATGCACTTCATGAAGCAAATAAACAAATAATAATCTCGAGCGACAGACCTCCGCGTGATATCCCTACGCTTGAAGACAGACTAAGATCGAGGTTTGAATGGGGATTGACCACAGACATACAAGCTCCAGATCTGGAAACAAGGATGGCGATCCTTAGAAAGAAGGCAACTCTTGAAAATCTAGAAATACCTGATGATGTAGTTCTTCTTATAGCAAACAAGATCCATTCAAATATCAGAGAGCTGGAAGGGGCACTTATAAAGGTAGTTGCCTATTCGTCTCTTACTAATCGTTCAATTACTGAGGAGCTTGCAGAGGAAGCTCTTAAGGATATAATTTCAAATCATAAGCCTGTAGAGATCACCGTAGATCTAATAAAGGACAAAGTATCCAAAAGGTTCAATATAAGGATAGACGAGTTCAGTTCAAAGAAGAGGACCAGGGCAATTGCCTATCCTAGACAAGTAGCTATGTATCTTACAAGAGAACTGACTGACCTTTCTCTTCCTAAAATAGGTGATGAATTTGGAGGCAGGGATCATACTACAGTTATACATGCATGTGAAAAAATAAGTAACGACATAAATAAGGATAATTTATTCAGAAAGAAGATAGACGATATTATTGAAGAGCTTAAAAAATGATTTATCTGTGGAAAAAAATAATATATTCATGACTTATCAACATGTTATTAAAACAGATGAATCTACCAATTTCAAATAACAAATAGGTTATCCACATAATCACAGCACCTACTACTATTACTACTATAGTTTTTGATTCTAATATTCTATGTAAGGGAGGAAAAAAACATGAAATTTAGAGTTGAGCAAAGAGACTTGTCAAAGCACATTTCCATAGCTCAAAGAGGTATTTCTTCAAGGTCAACCCTTCAAATTCTTGACGGTATACTTTTAGAAGCAAAGGATCACAGCCTAAAGCTTACAGCTACAGATTTAGAAATAAGTATCGAGACCTTCGTTGATGCAGTCGTAGAGGAAAAGGGAAAGATAGTCTTAAATTCAAGGATAGTCGGAGATATAGTTAGAAAGCTTCCCGACGATACTATAGCTTTTGAAGTCAAAGAAAACCATGTAAACATAAAGTGTCAAAATGCAGAATTTAATATTATTGGGAACTCAGGAGAGGATTATCCGGATCTACCAATAATTATTGAAGAAAACCAATTCAGTTTATCAAGAGATCTTTTTAAGGCAGCTATTAGACAAACAGTATTTGCTACTACGCAGGATGAAACTAGACCTTCTCTTACAGGAGTTTTGATGGAGCTTGACGGGGGAGATATTTCATGTGTATCACTTGATGGCTATAGACTTGCATTAAGAAAAATTACTACATCATCACTTATTAAGGAAAAGATAATAATACCAGGAAGAGCTTTAAACGAACTTAATAAAATAATTGAGGACAAGGAAGAAGAGATGGTAGTAAGCATGTCCCACGGACAGGCTATATTCAATCTCGGCGATACTATAATGTACACAAAGCTATTGGAAGGACAATTCTTCAATTACAAGGACATAATGAGAGCTGAGCATAAAACAGAGGTAAGAGTAAATAGGAGAAGCTTCCAAAGCGGTCTTGAAAGAGCATCGCTCCTGGCAAAGGAAGAAAAAGCTAACCTGATCAAAATATCAGTATCAGACGGACAAATAGCTATAAAGTCCAACTCAGAGATGGGAGATGTTTTTGAAGCTGTCAACGCTCATCAAAAGGGTGAGGATTTAAATATTGCATTTAATTCAAGGTATATCCTTGAAGGTATTAAGATCATGGATTCAGAGGAGATAGTACTAAAATTCGTAGGAAGTTTAAATCCTTGTATAATAAATGGAGTGGATGATGACAGTTATACCTACCTTGTGCTTCCCGTTAGACTTGCACAGGATGACTTTTAGGAGATGATTTAATGGAAGAAGTTCAAATTACAACAGATTATATAAAACTTGATCAATTTTTGAAGCTTTGTGGTATAGCTCAGACTGGCGGTCAGGCAAAGGAAATGATTGCTGAAGGAATTGTAAAGGTAAATGGTTCTGTAGCCTTTGAGAGAGGAAAAAAGCTTAGAAAAGACGATAGGATAGAAATAGACGGTGAATACAGCTTTGTACTAGTTTAGACCTGCAGAATGACTGGGAGTGTATTGATTGATAATTAAGGGCATCAGGCTAATTAATTACAGAAACTACAACAGCATGTCCGCTAGTTTTGGTAGCGGAATAAACATACTTGTGGGGAAAAATGCTCAGGGCAAGACTAATCTATTAGAAGCAATATATATGTGCTCCACTGGAAGATCCTTTAGGACCTTAAGAGATAAGGAGCTAATAAGCTTTGGAAAGAATGAAGCCTATGTAGCTGCAGAGCTAAACATTGGAGAGCTTGAAAAATTTACTGAAATAAAGCTGGAAGCAGATAAGTCGAAAAGGATAAGAGTTAATAAGGTTGAGCTGAAAAGCTACAAGGAACTCAATACAGGATTAAAGGTTGTTGTTTTTTTTCCGGACGATTTGAAGCTTGTTAAGGAAGGTCCGGGAAATAGACGTAATTATCTTGATTCAAGTATTTCTCAGCTAAAGCCAGTATATCATCATAACCTTAGTAGATATTACAAAGCATTGATCCAAAAAAATAATCTTCTTAAATCAAGGAGATCGACCAGCGAACTGCAAGAATTACTTGAGGTTTTCGACGTCCAGCTGGCAAGGCTGGGAACACTTATATCAATGGAAAGAGAGCAGTATATAAGAAGGATCAAAAAGGAAGCAAGAGATATCCATCTTCAGATAACTTCAGGCAAGGAGGAACTTGATATAAAGTACAATACGAATGTCCCTGAAGGAGAGTCTCTCCTGGATATCGAAAGAAAATATCTTGAGCAGCTGAGAAGGGGTAGGGCAAGGGACATCGAAATAGGCAGTACTTCCATAGGTCCTCATAGAGATGATTTTATTCCCTCTATAAATGGTAATGACCTGAGGACATTTGGATCACAGGGTCAGCAGAGAACATTAGTATTAACACTTAAGCTTTCTGAGGTAAAAATTCTTAAAAAGGAAACAGGCTATTACCCGGTTCTACTTCTTGATGATGTTTATTCAGAACTAGATGAGGAGAGAAGGGAATTTTTAACGAGCCTGTTCAGTGAAACACAAACCTTTATAACAGTTACCGATGCAATTGAAGCAGACAGTCTTAAGAATTTTGATAAAACAATTTACTATGTACGAGAAGGTTGTCTGTACAATGGAAATAAAACGTGGAGGGAAGTAAATGGCGAGTGAAATAAACGGCAATGGAAATGGAATGGAGAGACATTATACGGCCAATGATATCCAGGTACTTACAGGACTTGAGCCTGTAAGAAAAAGACCAGGTATGTACATTGGCAGCACTGGGCCTAAGGGTCTTCACCACCTTGTTTACGAGGTCGTTGACAATAGCGTCGATGAGGCCTTGGCAGGAATTTGCGACACAATAAGTGTAATAATACACGAGGATAACTCAGTTTCTGTTGAGGATAATGGAAGCGGTATCCCCGTTGAGATCCATCCTCAAACGGGAAAATCAACCGTTGAAACGGTTTTGACCATACTTCATGCTGGAGGTAAATTTAACAACTCAGCTTATAAGGTTTCAGGAGGTTTGCACGGTGTAGGTGTTTCTGTAGTAAATGCCCTTTCTGAGTGGCTTGTAGCAAAGGTAAAGAGAGAAGGTAAAGAATATAGACAGTCCTTCGCAAGAGGCGCGGCTACTTCTGAGTTGGAATGTATTGGTGATGCCGAGGGAACTGGCACAACCATACATTTTAAGGCTGACGACCAAATATTTGAAACGACAGTATTTGATTCTTCGACTCTTGAGTACAGATTTAGAGAAATGGCGTTCCTCAACAAAGGTATTAAGATATCCCTGGAAGACAAAAGATCAGGTTCCAAGAAGGAGTTTCACTATTTAGGAGGAATAAAATCCTTTGTTGAGTATATTAACAAGAATAAAAATCCTCTTCACAAAGACGTAATATATTTTGAGCAGGAAAGAGATCTCACAACAGTTGAGCTCGCTATCCAATATACTGACGGTTATACAGAGAATGTATTCACCTTTGCAAACAATATCAACACGGCAGAAGGAGGCTCACATCTCTCAGGCTTAAGGACGGCACTTACAAGGTCGATAAATGATTATGCAAGGAAGTACGGCTTCCTTAAAGAAAAAGATGACAACCTGTCCGGGGAAGACGTAAGGGAGGGTATGACTGCAATACTGTCTGTAAAGCTTCCTGAACCTCAGTTTGAGGGACAGACCAAAGGCAAGCTTGGAAATAGTGAAACAAGGGGAATAGTTGAGTCATTAACCACGGAATTCTTAAATAATTACTTTGAAGAAAATCCAAAGGTATCAAAAATAGTCCTGGATAAGGCTATAAGCTCCCAAAGAGCCAGAGAGGCTGCAAGAAAGGCACGGGATCTTACAAGGAAAAGAAGCATATTGGATAATACGACCCTCCCAGGAAAACTAGCTGACTGCCAGTCCAGCGACATTAAAGAAACTGAAATATTCATTGTTGAGGGTGATTCCGCGGGAGGTAGTGCAAAGCAGGGAAGACATAAAAGGTTCCAGGCAATACTTCCTCTTAGAGGAAAGATAATGAACGTAGAGAAGGCAAGGCTGGACAAGATTCTAGGATTTAACGAGATAAAGGCAATGATAACAGCCTTTGGAACAGGAATAAGCGAGGATTTTAATCTGGAGAAGCTAAGATACGGCAAAATCATAATCATGACCGACGCCGATGTCGACGGTGCACACATTAGGACACTTATGCTTACCTTCTTCTACAGATACATGAGAGAGCTTATTGACAATGGACATATATATATCGCTCAACCACCACTGTATAAGGTAACCAAGAACAGAAAGGAATACTATTGCTACAGTGACAGAGATTTGGAAAAGCTGTTTGACGAGATTGGGAGAACAGGGAACCCGGTTATCCAGAGATACAAAGGTCTTGGAGAGATGAATGCAGAACAGCTATACGATACTACAATGGATCCTGAAAAGAGGACTCTATTGAGGGTAAGCGTAGATGATGCTGTTGCTGCTGACGATATATTTACAACCCTGATGGGAGACAAGGTTGATCCCAGAAGAGAATTTATTGAAGAGAATGCTAAGTATGTTAAGAATCTTGACATCTAGGAGGCCGAAATGGATAACGAAAGAGATAAGTTAGTAGAAATTAAAATTGAAGATGAAATGAGAAACTCTTATCTGGATTATGCCATGAGCGTAATCGTGAGTCGTGCTCTCCCTGATGTAAGAGATGGTCTGAAACCTGTGCACAGAAGGATACTGTACGCTATGGACGAGCTGGGTATGACTCCAGATAAGCAATACAGGAAGTCAGCCAGGGTAGTCGGAGACGTTCTTGGTAAGTACCATCCCCATGGAGACAGTTCAGTTTAGGGTGCGATGGTAAGACTGGCTCAGGATTTTAACACAAGATATCTACTTGTAGACGGACATGGAAACTTTGGTAGCGTCGATGGAGATGGAGCAGCAGCAATGCGTTATACCGAATCCAGAATGACTAAGATCGCTACCGAGATGCTTAGAGATATCAATAAGGATACTGTAAGCTTCAGGCCAAACTTTGATGAGACCCTTCAGGAACCTACTGTTCTTCCAAGCAGATTTCCAAATCTTCTTGTGAACGGATCCTCAGGTATAGCTGTTGGAATGGCAACCAATATTCCTCCGCACAATTTAAGGGAGATAATTGATGGACTTTCAATGATGATCGATGATCCTGAAATTGTTGTGGATGACTTGATGAAGGTTATAAAGGGACCGGACTTTCCCACAGGCGGCATAATAATGGGGAAGGAAGGAATAAGAAAGGCCTTTAGAAGCGGCAGAGGGAAGGTTACCCTTAGAGCAGTAGCTGAAATTGAAGAATCCTCAAGAGGTAAGCATAGCATAATAGTATCTGAGATACCTTATCAGGTTAATAAATCTAATCTGATAGAAAAGATAGCAGAGTACGTAAGAGATAAAAAGCTGGAAGGCATTTCGGACCTTAGAGATGAATCCGATAGAGAAGGTATGCGAATAGTAATTGAGTTGAAAAGAGATGCAAATCCAAATATTGTCTTAAATAACTTGTACAAGCATACTCAGCTCCAAACTACATTTGGAATAATAAATCTTGCCCTGGTAAATGGTGAACCTAAGGTATTGAACCTTAAGGAAATGCTCTATTATTACCTTGAGCACCAGAAGGACATTATTATTAAAAGGACTAAGTA
>CAZHLQ010000298.1:0-2254 GCA_964533235.1 uncultured Gudongella sp.
TCCTTGTTATTCTGTTTTTCAAGAATTTGATGGAAACATATTTGGGGAATATATTTCTGATATTATCCTCAATATCATATAGGTTCAAAAGGATATGTATACTGTTTAAGTCATTCTTAAAGAGGAAGTTGTGCTTTAACCCCTCATAAAGGTCGCAAAATGTGTCATTAGTCAAAGCCATACAGCAAATCCCCCCTTTGATGTTCCATTAATAGATGCGTACAAACATTATACTATAAATCTATGTTCATTTGTAGATAAGTTTGTAACCATTTTGTTACAATATTTTAATATGTAAACAGGGTCAGCACATCGGCTGACCCTGTTTGACCTATAATAAAAATATCCCTTCATCTTCACATCTTTTTATTTCTTCCTCAGACCATATGGAAGCCTGGACTTGTCCAATATGCTTAGCTTGAAGGAAGTACATGCATATCCTTGATTGTCCAATACCTCCTCCGACAGTATATGGAAGCTCACCTGCCAGCAGCTTAGTATGGTATTCCAAAGACTTTCTATCTTCTGTTCCGGATAGCTTGAGTTGTTTTTCCAAGGCCTCCTCGTCAACTCTGATTCCCATGCTGGATAGCTCAATTGAATCCTGAAGAGCTGGGTTCCAAAATATTATGTCCCCATTCAATGTCCAGTCATCGTAATCAGGTGCCCTGTTGTCATGAGGTAGACCTGATTTTAACCTTTTCCCTATCTGTGTCAAGAATACAGCGCCGTATTCCTTTGCAATAAGATGCTCTCGCCTTTTTGGAGTCTCTTCAGGATATTTATCCTCAAGCTCCTGGCTGCTGATGAAGGTTATTTTATCCGGAAGCTTTCGGAACAACCTAGTTGGATAAAGCTCATTGATAAATATCTCAGTTGCCTTGAAAGCTTCATATATTTTCTCCACTGTATCTACCAACGTTTCTTGAGTTCTATCCTCCTTTGAGATGATCCTCTCCCAGTCCCATTGATCGACATAAATTGAGTGCAAGCTGTCAACATACTCATCTGGTCTAATAGCATTCATATCTGTGTACAGGCCCTCACCAGGTTGGAAATCATACCATTTAAGAGCCATTCTCTTCCATTTTGCAAGTGATTGTACAATTTCTACATCAAGATCGTGCTTAGTTATCCTGAATGCAACTGCCTTTTCAACACCGTTGAGGTTGTCGTTAAGCCCCGTCTCAGGTCTCACAAACAATGGGGCTGACACTCTTGTAAGATTTAACTGCTCTGCCAGCTTCCTTTCAAAAAAATCCTTGATTTGCTTTATTCCTACTTGTGCTTCCCTTGGTGTAAACCCGTTTACCATCATCATCTTTATCACTCCTTTATAAAATAAAAAAACCTCCATCCTGTAAAAGGACGAAGGGTAAATTCGCGGTACCACCTTAATTAGCTATAAAGCTCTCTCATATCCGTACAGATTCTCATCGATACGTCATAGCTGATAACGGGCTATACCGTCTGAGCCTACTTGTTATTACTTTCGGTCAGATACTCAGGGCTGTTCTTCTTTCAAGCTTTCGTACCAGGATTCCACCATCCCTGGCTCTCTTTGACTACAGTCTTGAAGTACTCGTCCCCTCACTGTACTTTATTAAATATATGCACATTATATTAATCTAAATATATACTGTCAAGAAAAAATTTAAACTCTAAAGCAAATGCTTTATGGATATCCTCAGAGTACTCCTGGATAGCATCCAGGATGAAATAAGTTACCTTCAGATTAAGCGAGAGAGCAAAATCCAAATCATTCTTCATTCCTGTTTTTAATGAATACTCGTCAACTACGTCCATAATGTAATTCTTTATTGCTATCCTTAGATTTAGCAAGCTTTCATCGCTTAAATTCAAATCGTCAACATTTATGACATTTTTCCTGAAGCTATGTTTACTAGCAAACTCATTCAATCTAGACTCATATCTCACATGCTTGATCATCGAATCTGCAAATGTCCACCTCTTTGCATGAGGAAGACAAACATAGTCTGACAAGTAGTGTGAAATTATCCCTATACTTTTACTTAGGATGTTTACTGCAATCGGATCTTTTATTCTCCTGATATCTATATATCTGCTTATAAAAATTATCTTCATAATTTCAATTGCAATATAGTTCAGACTTTCATCCTGATAATGCCTGATGAGCTTATACTTAGGTACAATATCAGGTGCTACAGATCCCCATAGCAGCTTATCCTTATTTAGTTTGAAATCATAAATTTTATATATATCTTCATATACC
>CAZHLQ010000299.1:0-15059 GCA_964533235.1 uncultured Gudongella sp.
GGCCCATTCCTTCGATGAGCACCTTGATATTGATGAGCTTATAGATGCGGTAAGAATAATCGCAAGATTCGTCTACCGCTGGACAAATACGGAGAGAAGTGCTAATAATAATATAAAATGAACTATAGGGAGGTAGAGCGATGAAATTACCCGTCAATAGAATGAAAAATATCAGCTTTAGCGGGGGTATAATCGAGATACTTAAAAAGGCTTCTGAGCTGGAAAAGAGCGGAAAGGACATAATCCATCTGGAAATGGGAAGGCCTGACTTCTCGTCACCTGACGTAGCTATCGAAGCTGCCATCCAGTCTCTCAGAAAGGGACAGGTGCATTACAGCGACATAGCCGGAGTTGAGGAGCTAAGGGTTGCTATCTCTGATGATATGAAAACCAATATGGGTTTGGATTACGATCCATATAAAGAGATAGTAATAGGTGTAGGCTCAGTAGAGGGTTTGTATGTTGCTATGATAAGTCTTTTGGATGTCGGAGAAGAGATAATAATGCTTACTCCCTGTTTCCCGGCTTATTTTGACCAGGCATATCTTGCAGGTGTAGTTCCTGTTGAAGTTCCATTGAAATTCAGCAATGGATTTAAAATCGATCCAGATGATATAAAGAAAAGAATAACTGACAAAACCAGGATGATAATGATAAATACTCCTAATAATCCAACCGGAATGGTATTCACCAAGGAAGATCTTGATATAATAGCCGGGATCGCGAAAGAGTACGACCTATATGTGGTATCTGATGAAACCTATAGCTCTTTTATTTATGACGGTGAGCATATTTCCATAGCTAAGCTGCCTGGCATGAAGGAGCGGACTGTCGTCGTAAATACAACCTCAAAGGCTTATTCCATGACTGGGTGGAGAATAGGTTACATGGCTTCCACACCTGAGATAACAAAGTACCTCCATAAATCACACCAAAACATAACTACCTGCCCTTCGACCTTCGCACAGTATGGAGCTGTAGCAGCTTATAGGGAGGGGAAGCCATGGACAGATATGATGGTGGCTGAATTCAGAAAAAGAAGAGATCTGGTGCTTAAATATTACGATGAGATCGAGGGCATAGATTACATTACCCCGGAGGGAGCCTTCTATGTCTTTGCCTGTATAGATGGACTTGGGATATCGGCAAATGAGTTTTGTGACTATATCCTGAACGAAGCTGGAGTATCTATCGTACCTGGAGATGCCTTCAGACCTGAAGAGGGCACAAACTTTGTAAGGATAGCTTATTCTAATTCCTATGAGATCATTGAAGAAGCTATGAAGAGGATCAAGTCAGCAGTGGAAAAACTTAAAGCTCAATCTTGAAAGGAAGGCAAAATGGATCTGATACTTATTAACGGCAAAATAAGGACAATGGATAGTGAGCGAAGGATCGTTGAGGCTGTGGCGATTTCTGATGGAAAGATTTCAGCTGCAGGCAGCAATGACGAGATATTGAAATTAGCAGAGGAGAACACCAAAATAGTTGACTTGGATGGTAAAACTGCACTTCCGGGCTTTAACGACAGTCATGTTCATTTGTTGAACTATGGATACAGTCTGACTAAGGTAGATTGCAGCGGAGCACGATCCATAGACGAGGTAGTAGAGAGAGGGAAAAAATTCATTTCCGAGAAAGGGATAAAAGAGGGAGACTGGGTTCTGGGAAGAGGCTGGAACGATATCATGTTCATGGAACAGAGAGAGCTGGATAGATATGATCTTGACAGGATTTCTCCGAACCATCCAATGTCATTTACGAGGATATGTGAACATATAACCGTTGCAAACAGCAAAGCCCTTGAGCTGTGCAAAGTATCGTCCAGCACTCCTCAACCCCTGGGTGGCCAATTCGATATAGATGAGAATGGTGAACCTACTGGAATATTCAGGGAAGCTGCCAGATATATGATTTATGAAAACATACCTGATGTCGATAAGGAAGACATAAAATCAATGCTTAAGCAGGTCATGAAAATAACTTCCTCACTTGGGATCACATCAGTTCAGACTGATGATTTTGATACTTTTGCCAACAGAGATTACGATATGATAATCCAAGCCTATAGAGAGCTGGCTAAAGAAGGTGAGCTGCCTGTCAGAGTTTATCAGCAGTGTATTTTGCCCGAACCAGAAAGGCTGGAGACTTTTCTTGGGAAAGGCTATAAAACTGGACTGGGAGACTCATTCTATCGAATCGGGCCCCTTAAGCTGTTGACAGATGGTTCGTTGGGTGCTGGGACAGCTTACTTGAAGGAGCCTTATTCTGATGAGCCTGACACAAAGGGAATAAGCGTATTCACCCAAGAGGAGCTGGATCATTTGGTCACTACTGCTCATAAGGGCGGAATGCAGATCTTGACCCACGCTATAGGTGATGGGGCAATGGAGATGTGCTTTAGAAGCTTTGAAAGAGCGCTTGAGTCCATGCCTAATGAAGATCCAAGGTTTGGAATAGTCCACCTGCAGATCACTGACGAGGAGCTGCTCAAGAGCTTTAAGGAGCAAAATGTAATCGCGTTTGCTGAGCCAATATGCGTGAATAATGATCTTCACATGGCAGAGAGCAGAGTAGGTCATGAGAGGATTCTTAACAGCTATAAATATAGGACACTGCTGGATAATGGGGTAAGGATGTGCATATCATCAGATTGTCCGGTAGATTCCTTGAACCCTATGGACAGCCTGTACGTTGCCACTACAAGGAAGGATTACAGCGGATACCCTGAGGGTGGATGGTACTCTGAAGAAAAGCTTACTATGGACCAGGCTGTGTATTGCTTTACTATGGGTTCGGCGTACGCTAGCTTTGAGGAGAAAGTCAAGGGCTCCATAGAACCTGGCAAGTTTGCTGACATAGTAGTACTGTCAGATGATCCATATGAGGCTTATGAGCAGGAGATCAGGAAAATTGAGCCTGTAATGACTATTATGAACGGGGCTATAAGATACGAGAAATGATAAGTGAATGCGCCAGCATTTTAGCATCTAAATAGCTGTAGATAATTGTGTCCTCACTTTTAGTCATTCTAATGTGTTATAATAGTAACGAGGAGAAGTTTACGATTATAGCCGTATCGAAAGGAGATATGATATGGATGCCGATTTGCTAAGCAGATACATCATCGCTCTAACGAACCTTTATGGAGTAGTCCCTGAAAAGAAAGTTGTTGAGATATACAATCTTTACAACATCCCAAAAGCTAATCTTGGTGACCTGGAAATGAGCCTGGTGAAGCTGGACCTGGCTGCTAATTTGGTGACCAGAAAAGCAGGATATTTTATAAAGGATTATCTGATTTTTGATGACGAGTACCTCAATATGCTCAAGGAGCAGGGAGATGTTGAATTTTACGTACCTGGACATGATGAGATACTACAGTATGAGGATGAGTTCTATTTTCAGTCCTCTAAGGAGTTTCAGGATTTTGAGCAGTGCTTGATAGACTGCTTTGATCTGGAACCATCAATCCACAAACAGATAATAGAAATGCTGATGATGGACTGTCAGCTTGGTTTCGATATGAAGAGAATACTTGCTGAATTAGACAAGAAGAGGCTGGAGTTTGAGTCGATAGATGATATGAATAATTTCATGCATTCCTTCAAGAAGCTTTGCAGCAAGGCTAGAAAATGGCAATATAGAGGACATACATACAATGAACTTTTCTCAAAGATTAGAGTGAATGGAGTCAAGGAAAGATTTAAACGGATCTTAGGAAGAGACTGAGGCAAACGACATACAACACAGGAGGTTTATATGGCTGACTATTTAAAGCAGGCTAAAAATATTGAGAATGAGATAATTGCAAACAGAAGAGAAATACATGGCTATGCGGAAATAGGATTCCAACTGGATAAAACAGTTGATTTCGTTGAGGCTAGGCTTTTGGAGATGGGGCTGGAGCCTAAGAGAGTAGGTAAGGCTGGAGTCACAGCAGTCATAGGTAAACCTGGAAGGACGATCCTATTAAGAGCAGATATGGATGCATTGCCAATGAAGGAAGAAACGGGTCTGGAATTTGCATCTGAAACCGGTAATTGTCATTCCTGCGGTCATGATTGCCATACAGCTATGCTGTTGGGTGCTGCCAAGCTGCTGAAGAAAAATGAAAATGAACTGGATGGAACAGTCAAGCTAATGTTTCAACCAGCAGAAGAGCTTCTTGCAGGGGCAGTCGACATGGTCGAGGCAGGGATCCTGGAGGATCCGAAGGTGGATGCGGCTTTAGCGATCCACATATATGTTGGGAACGAGCTGTCCAAAAGCGGCACTGTAGCTTATGCAAAAGGACCAGCATTATTCTCAGGGGATGCAATAAAAATAACTATCAAAGGCCAAAATGCCCATGGCAGCACACCGGAAAAGGGAGTGGATGCAATCAACATAGCCGCGCACACAGTTATAGCCCTTCAGGAGATCATTTCAAGAGAAACCTCTTGTTTGGATAACGCAGTTGTCCTTGTAGGAAAGATCTATGGCGGGGATACCGTCAATACACTTGCAGGGAATGCAACACTCGAGGTTTCAGTTCGTGCAACGACTCAAGAGAACAGGGAATTTCTTATCAAGAGAATTGAGGAGATAGCAGAAAGTGTTGCAAGAACCTTTAGGGGAGAGGCTGTAGTTGAGCATCAATATGGTATGGGACCATTGTATAACGACCCTGATCTTAGTGATAGGATGGCTGGTTATTGTGAGGAGTTGCTTGGAGAGGGTACTACCTTCAAGATCCCATTGGCTGTAGGAACTGAGGATTTTACTTCGATAGCATCGAGAGTCCCTTCAGTTATGCTGAACCTTGGTATGGGCAGCAACTCAGAGGGTTATACCTACTCAATGCACAATCCATCGATGGTAGTAAACGAGGATATTCTCCACAAGGGAGCGGCTGTATATGCTTATGGAGCAATGAAATATCTATCAGAGAATAGGTAAAAAAGGGTGCACGTCAAAGTGCACCCTTTAGTATTCCATTTTTTCCCCGATACTCAGTATCCTTGTCTCGCTCCATTGGTTTTTAGCCTTGAACTCTTCAGGATCAGCCTTGATAAGTGGAAAGGTGTTGTAGTGCATAGGTACTGTAAGTTTAGGTTTAATAAACTCCACAGCCCTTAAGGCATCCTGGATGTCCATGGTGTAGTTCCCACCGATAGGTAGTAGTGCAACGTCTATATTCTCGATTTCCAATAGCTTCATGTCCATTGTAAGTCCCGTATCTCCTGCGTGGTAGAGCTTCTTACCCTCGATATCCAAAACAAATCCACCAGGATTACCACCATCTCTAGGTCCTTTGCTTGTTGGTATTGATGAGCCATGTAGAGCTGGAGTCATTTTCACCCTTCCAAAATCAAAGGTATATCTGCCGCCGATATGCATTCCATGTGTTCTAAGTCCATGCTCGGAAAGGTAGTTCGATATCTCTGCATTGCTTATCACAAGGGCTTTGTTTTCCCTCGCCAGTTCAATGGTGTCTCCAATGTGATCACCGTGTCCATGAGTAACAAATATGTGAGTCAGTCCTTTGATTTGATTGGGCTTCAGTGCAGCGGACGGGTTTCCTGAAAGAAAAGGGTCAATTACAGCTTTAAAGCCTGAGCCTTCGAGTAAAAATGATGAGTGTCCCAGATATTGAAGCTTCATTAGTATACCTCCTTGTATAACAATCGTTTACATATTTTTGTATACCCATTTATCCCTTTGCATCTCAATATTATTGATGTTATCATTAGATAAAGCGATAAAACTATTAGGGGGATGATCGAATGAAGCTTTTGGGAAAGAGGTCAGAAATAATTGAATATGGCAAGAAGCTGGTAGAAAATGGACTGACTAAGGGGACAGGCGGGAACCTTAGCATCTGCGACCGTGAGTCGGGACTAATGGCAATAACACCCAGCGGGATCGATTACTTTGAAATCAAACCAGAGGAGATAGTACTTATAGATATTGAATCAGGAAGTATTGTTGAAGGAGAGGCACTTCCTTCAAGCGAAAGGGATATGCATAGAATCTTTTACAAGTACAGGACGGATATCGATGCAATCATACATACTCATACCACCTTTGCTGCAACTATAGCTTGTCTTAATTCTGATCTTCCGGCGGTACACTACCTGGTGGCGTTGGCGGGACCCGATGTAAGATGTGCAAAATATGCAACGTATGGTACGGTAGCTCTGGCAAAAAATGCATTTGAAGCCATGAAGGACAGGAAGGCATGTCTTCTGGCAAACCATGGTATGCTGGCTGGTGGAAAGAGTCTTGCAGAGGCATACAATATAACTGAAGAGATAGAATTCTGCTGTGAGCTTTATTACAGGGCTAAATCGATCGGAGACCCGGTAATACTACCAGAGGATGAGATGAACAGAATGATTGAAAGATTCAAGAATTATGGTAAGCGTGGCGAGGAGCATGATGAAATATGATCATACAAGGAAAACCAGGGATATTATGTACTGCTGAGGCTGGGGATGAGATAAAAAATCTGGAGGAATATGCAGAGATCCATTTTATGGGGTGGGCAGCCGAACAAAGGATACTATCTGAGGACGAGCTCTGTAGTCTTATGGAAGCTTATGAGCCGGACATCCTTATAACTAGCTATGATCCAGTTACAAAAAAGGTCATCGACAGTTCAAAAAAACTTGGACTTGTGGTATGCACCAGAGCTAATCCCGTAAACGTTGACGTAGGATATCTTAGGGGAAAAGGGATACCTCTTAGCTATTCTCCGGAGAGAAACTCGGATTGCACTGCTGAATACACAGTTGCCATGATGCTTTCAATAATGAGAAGAATTCCGATAGCCTTCAATGACCTGAAAAATGGACTTCATACGGTTGAGGCGGTAAGTCAAAAAGAAACCAGAGAAGGTTTGGAAAGAGACGTAACCTGGGCTCTTGGTAAGGACACCCCCTATATCCAATACAAAGGCCATCAGATGAAAGGGAGAACTCTGGGAATAGTTGGCTATGGAAGCATAGGCAGAAGAGTGGCTTCTATTTGCAGGGGATTTGGGATGACTATCATCGCCTTCGATCCATATGTTGATAGGAGTAAGTATCAGGATGTCTATTTTACAGACACTCTCTTGGAACTTGCTAATAAAGCTGACGTAGTTTCTGTGCATAGCAAGGACTCTCCAAGCACATACCATATTATAAACAAGGAGTTTCTGGATAATATGAAGCCAGGGGCATTCTTTGTAAACACCTCCCGAGGTGTATTGGTGGATGAAGGTGCGCTGGTAGAAGCTCTTAGAGAGGGAAGGATCATCGGTGCTGCGCTGGACGTATTTGAAAGTGAACCGATAATAAGGACTCATCCATTCCTGTCAGAGCTAAATAACTGTGTGGTCACTCCCCATCTTGCAGGTGCCACTTATGACGCCATAGATAACCACACTGAACAGCTTGTAAGAGATGTGATCCATTTTATAAAGGGCGAGGAGCTTGAATTTGAATATGAGTAAGGAGGCGAGTATTTTTGGGAAAGGATAAGGATTTTAAGGGATTGGGTTTTGAAACCCTTGCGGTTCACGCAGGCCAACACCCTGACCATGAGACTGGTGCATTGGTGTCTCCTATATATAAGACAAGCACATTTGTATTTACAGAGGACCGGATGGAGAGATGGCTTGCTGGTGCACCACAGGAGGATGAGATAATTTATACCTATGGAAGGTCCAGAAATCCAACTCAGGTTTCGCTTCAACAAAAAATTGCCGCACTGGAGCATGCTGAAGCATCCTTAGTGACTTCATCGGGAATGGCTGCAATAACAATGGCTGTTCTCGGATATTGTAAGTCAGGAGATCATATTATTTCTGCTCAGACTGTATACGGAGGGACCTTCAACCTTTTTGACCACGTTCTTAAGGACCTGGGAATAGAGGTGACCTTCCTGGAGGAATTAAACAGAGATAACCTAAACAGAGCTAAGAGGGATAACACAAAGGTGGTATATTTTGAGACAATATCAAACCCAACTCTTGATATACCTGAGATAGACGAGATAGTTGCATGGGCAAAGGAAAACGGAGTTAATACGATAGTCGACAGTACCTTTACGTCACCGTATCTGTTCAGACCTCTTGACTGGGGCATAGATACTGCGATCCACAGCTGTACAAAGTACATAAACGGTCATGGAGATGTTGTAGCGGGGGCAGTTGTAGGGACCGAGAAGTTCTGCGAGGGACTTAGAAGCAAGCAATACATGGATATAGGACCGGTGCTTGCCCCTGATAGCTGCTATATGATGCTTAGGGGTCTTAAGACTCTTCACCTGAGAATGGAAAAGCATTGTGAGAATGCAATGGAATTTGCAAAGGCAATGAAGGATCACCCTAAGATCAAGGCTGTTATATATCCTGGACTTGAGGATGATAAAAATCATGAGAGGGCTAAGAAGTATTTTGACGACTTTGGAGGAATGGTTGGGATCGTGATCGATGGAGACCAGCGGAAAGCTCAGGAGCTTATTTTCAAGCTAAAGCTTTGTTATTTTGCCGTGAGCCTCGGCGATCTTGATACTCTTGTACAAATTCCTGCAACAATGACCCATAGGAAGGTCCCTAAGGAGGACAGAGAGAAGATGGGTATTGAGGATGGATTGATAAGAGTATCGCTTGGAGTGGAAAACGTAAAGGATATAGTAAAGGATTTCGAAAGTGCACTGGAGTTGATCTGATGAAGCACTACCTTGCTGTCGATGCGGGAACTACAAGAATAAAGGCTGGACTATTTAACGAAGAGGGAAGCCTGATTGGCATGACCTCAAGGTTTGCAAGGATATCTATGCCCAATAGAGGCTGGTGTGAGATGGACATGGAGGAGCTGTGGCAGCTTGTCTCAGGAGCGATATACGAGCTAAGCGTATTATTCCCTAAGCAATGGAAAACTCTGGAGGCTGTGGGTATCGCAGCGCAAGGAGAGGGAGCATGGCTTTTGGACAATGATGGCAAGCCTGTTAGAAATGCGATCCTATGGAATGACAGCAGAAATGATCAGATCTCCAGACACATATGGGAGGAGGCAAATCTTTGCAGCTCTCAGAACCATGCAGTGCCACTCTGTGTGGGGTCGCCTCTTGCGATCCTTAACTGGCTGAAGGAGTATGAGCCACACAGCTATAGCAGGATAGAGCATGTGATATACTGCAAGGATTGGCTGAATTACAGACTAACAGGAAAAATTTCGACGGACTGGACTGATGCCTCTACAACTGCTATTGACGTCATCAACAAGAAAAGAGTAACTCAGCTGTTTAAGATACTTGGAATAAAGGAAATGACAAAAAAATTCCCAAGGATACTCCAATCAGGTGAGATAATGGGTAGAGTGTCAGCAAAAGGATCCATATCCACAGGTATACCGGAGGGTACCCCTGTAATTGCAGGCTGCATAGATATCTCAGCAACCTCCGCCGGGCTTGGTGCCGTAGCACCAGGAGACTCGGGAACGATCATAGGTACAACTCTGGGGAACATAGTTATCCTTGGAAAAGACGAGGTCGAGTCAATGAACGTGGAGGAGGGAAGCATACTTTGTCATGTAAAGGACGGTTCCTACTTAAGGCAAATGTCAGCATTAAGTGGAGCTGTAGTTTTAGATTGGTGCAGGAAGGAATTAGGCTGCGGGGCCGCTGAGATATCTGCTAATGAGTCCGAGGCGAAAGCTATCCCTCCTGGCTCAGAGGGTGTTGTTTTTCTGCCTTATTTGTTCGGTGAGAGGGCACCCTTCAAAGCGCCAGACGCTTCAGCAGTATTTTATGGAATAAGATTCAACCACACCAGAGCGCATTTGATCAGAGCGGTATATGAGGGGTTAGCATACTCGATGTATGACTGTCTTACATACATACCAAAGGGAAGAGCAGGGAGATTTCTGGCGGGAGGAGGTTCCAAAAGCGACCTTCTGTGCCAGATCATAAGTGACCTAACTGGGGAAGAGGTTTTCAGGTCGAATAGAGAAGAATTAGGGTTATATGGGATATTCAAGGTCATAACTGGCAATTGGGAAGAAAAAAGCTCTCCTTCCGACAGGTTTTACCCTGATGGAGAGAAGAGCCAGCTTTATATGAGAATGTTTGGTGAGTTTTTGAGAATAAGGGACAAGCTGATTACAAGATAAATAAATAAATCTAAAAGCCTTTTATCTGGCCTCTGTAAGGGGGCTCTTTTTTTTCTCTAAATTCATCTATACCGGGACCTCCTAGCCTTTTTAGCCTCCATATACCATAAACGTAGCTGAGTATAAGCACAGAAAGTGTCGCTGGAGTTCCAAGAAGGGTGTTAAACCAAGCCTGCTTTAAAAGGTCACCGTCAGTATATAGCTGAAGTTGCAAAAGCATCCGAACAAGGAATAAAACGGCCCACATCAATGTAACCTCCATATAGGCTGGCTTGATGTCCTTTCTGAGGAACCATTCAAACTCCCACCCTCTGGAAAGGTGGCTAGCTATAGCCGCCATTGGCTTCCCGACCAAAAGAGTCAAAATAGCTACAAGAAAAAGGAATCCACTCGTAAATATTCTTGGAAGAAAGTAATTTGCAGCGTTTCCGGCAAAATATGCAAATGCAGAGGCTATCAATACACCAAGTAATCCTCCGGCAGCATATCTTATGGTTTCTCCTTTGAGGTATCTTCCGGCTCCAAGAAGCACTGCAGTCATGGAAGCAGCTACAACTCCGATCGCAAGTCCAAATAAGTTGTTTGCTATTACGAAAACAATAGGAGGGAGGATCGCTCCAAGAGTTTTACCACCTATTACGCTCCTTAGCTCCTGCCGGATGTCGTCCAATATAGGTGACATTATTGTTTCGCCCCTTTAGTGTGAAGCTTTTCAGATCTCCAGCCAAGAAAGAATTTTGCCCAGTCTCCATTGCTGTTTCCAAGATGGACAGCGGTATAAAGGGCACCAGAGAAGAATCCAAGTATCATTATGCTTATTATCCAAATAATCGAGACCAGCTTGTTTTTTTCCCTAAAAAATATCCACATGGAGAAAAGTGTGAAGCCTACATACAAATCAACCATAGAAACTATTCCCCATGGATTGTTTAATATTACGCTGCCGTCTTTAAAAAAATCACCTGCAGTAAATCCGTAGAATAATGCTGCAGACATTGCAGCCACACCTAACCATGCAATTACTCTGGCAATTTTCATGAGAAATCCTCCCTGTAAAGTGTCGTGCTATTTCCTGATATCCAAATTGATCCTTCCATCCTTGATTTCCACGATCCGGTCAGCTTGTTCGGCTATTCTTTGATCATGTGTGATTACAACAAAGGTGGTTTTGAACTTCTCATTGATGTCTCTCAAGGTTGAGTAGATAGCCTTTGTGGAATCTGAGTCCAGATTTCCAGTTGGTTCGTCGGCGAGTATCAGCTTGGGTCTGTTTATAAGGGCTCTGGCGATAGCTGTTCGCTGTTGTTGTCCTCCTGACATATTGGTGGCCAGGTTATTCTTTACCTTTGTGAGCCCAACAAGGTCTAGAAGCTCGTCAGCCCATTCCTCAATTTCCTTTGGTACCTTGAAATTACCTATCCTATAGGGAATGAGTACATTCTCTCTTGCTGTGAACTCAGGCAGGAGGTAATGGAACTGGAATATGAAGCCGATGGTTTTATTTCTCAATACGGCAAGATCCTCCTTGCTAAGTGTATCAGTTCTACTGCCGTCAATGAAAACTCTGCCTGAGGTTGGCTTGTCAAGAGTCCCCACTATATTAAGAAGAGTACTTTTACCGCTTCCCGAAGCACCGATGATCGAGTTGAAGCTATTCTCCTCAAATGCTAAATTCAGGTCGAACAATACCTGGGTCTTAATCTTTTCACCGTATATCTTATTTATTTCCTCCAACTGTATAATATTAGCCATTCTTGATCACCTCTATTGGGTTAAGTCTTGATGACAATCTTGCTGGTATAAGCGAAGCGATCATTGCAGATACAACTGCAAACAGCCCCGACAAGGCTATAAAACCGTAGTTTACGTATATTGGGATGACTGGGGTCCCATCCGGATTAAGTGCAAATTTTGTAAAGGACCACAAAAGCCCGAAACCTAGGGCTATACCGAGAACAGCACCCAGAAGTCCAAGCATTAAGCCCTGGAAAACAAAGATCAAGCTTGCAACGCTGTCCTGGATACCCATAGCCTTCAGGATACCAAGCTGTTTTGATCTTTGAACAACTGATATCGCCAACACGCTTGATATACCTAACAAAACTGCTACAAGAACGAAGACCTGGATCATGTAGCTTGAAACGCTTTGCCCATTGAGACCGCTTAAAAGGGATGCATTCTGGTCCTTCCAGTTGTCTATCCTAAGATCTTTTCCTGATATCGAATACTCGAGTCTTTCTGCCAGGATGTCGGCGTCGAATACCTCTGAAACCTGCATTTCAACTGATGTTACGCTGTTATCAGTACCTAATATCCTTTGAGCGGTATCTAGTGAGGTTACCACCCAGCTTTCATTGAGAGAGGACACCCCAAGGTCAAATAAACCCGTTACTGTCAATCTAACGAAGCCTCCGTCAGTCGTCAGCAGAGTTATTCTGTCCCCAATTCTTGTAGCTGACTTCACTGCAAGCTCCCTTCCTATGATTGCCTCATCTCTTTGAAGAGGAAGAGAACCTTCGTAAAGTCCCTCAGAGAAGCCATAGATTGGATCGGATTCTGATATATTGAAGCCTCTTATGACCACAGGATCTATGTCGGTTTCATAGTCTATACTTGCCGGACCGTCCACAGCAGGGGAAACATTTATTATCTCGGGCTCAAAAAGCTTTGCTTCATATACAGCCCTTTCCCAATCTTTTATTAACTTTTCCTCATTTGTCGACGTTATGGTAATTTGGGATGAACTCCCAATTGTTGTATCCACAAGATCGATTTGGAGTCCCTGGATAAGTAGTCCAATGAAAATCTGAACGGATACACCAACAGCTATTCCAACTGCAATCAGTGCTGTTTGACCTCGGCCAGAACGTAAAAATCTAAGGGCGATAGAAAATGCAAGCTTCATGATCTGTCACCATCCCTAAGCTTTATGATGTCTGCATAGCTGTCCATAAAGAGATCACCGTCGAGAGTATTGAAGAGCTCCTGATTGTTCTTGATTGCTCTTCCTCCGAGGATAATAGCTATACTACTGCCATGTGAGCTTCTAATATGCTCTATAAGCTTCTTGGCTTCAGAAAGGTGGTAGTGGTCGGTAACGCTGATCGCAACGTATTTAGGTTTTTCTATCTGGATAGCTATAGAAACCTGGTCTCTTGGAGTATTGGCACCGACAAAGATCGGCTCGTAGCCTTCCATTGCGAATAGATCTGCCATCATCCTAAGTCCAACATCGTGGAGCTCCCTTTCGGGGCATGCCAGTAATATCTTTATTCCCAGAGGTGCTGTCATCCTTTTTATATCAATCACCTTAGGATATATCGCATCAATAATTGTCTTAACGATCCCTGTTTTTACATGTTCATTCCAAATGCAGCCTTCATCCTCATTCTGACACTCGTCGATAGTGAACAAAGCCGGGGTCAGAATTTCCTCGTAGAGTTGGGGGAGAGTGAAAAGACCTTCGTCAAGTCCTTTAAGTATAAACTCGACGCATGCATCCTTATCTTTTTTTTCAAAATGCTCCATAAAGCTAAAAAAATGTCGATTCATACCTGTCACCTCATTCTAAAATACTTACTTCAGTTCCGTCAGATATTTCCATTTGAGGATTTAGAATGACCTGATCGTTTTCGTTTAGCCCTGATTTGATTTCTACTATATAACCGTCGGATAGTCCAAGCTCCACAGGAGTTTTGACGGCCTTACCTCCTGAAACAGCATAAACGAAGGGTGCACCTGAATCATCATATCTTACAGCCTCAGTTTTAACTGAAAGCACTCCTGCTTTTGAATCTGTTGCAACCTCGGCATCAGCGTCAAAACCTGGGATCACTTTATCATCTGTGTCACTAAGAAGTATCCTTACTTCGACCTTTGGTGTCCTGCTGCCGCTTGAAGGTTCTACCTTTGCCAATTTCCCAACGAAGGAAACGCTGCCGTCATAGGATGTCCCAGACCCCGGAACTTGAACAATAGCCTTTTGATTTACAGATATCAACAGGGATTCCTCCTGAGTTACAAATGCTACAAATTCGAGACCTTCATTACCATGTATGATAACTTCGGCTCCAACTGGAACCTCTCTGTTTTCTTCAAGAGGCAAATCAACTATCATCCCGGAAATATTTGATTTGATCACGGTATCGTTGATCGAGTTCTGAAGCTTCTCCATATCTAATAGTATTGACTGCCTCTGTCTGTCCAGACCCTGTACGCCGTCAGAGGATGAACTTGTGAACTGAGAGTATCTCAGCGTAGCATCCTCATAATTGAGCAGGGATGTATTTTTATAGGTTTCCAACGACATCTGAGCAGCTGCCTTGTTTTCATATTCAGCCTTGCTTATTGCACCTTGATCCAGCAACACCTTATATGCCGCGAGATCCTGGGCTCCCTTTGAAGCGTCTGCTACAGCCTTGTTATAGTCTTCTTTTGCTCTGTCAAGAGCATTCTTTAGTATAGCCTGATCGCTGGATATTGAAGTGCTCCTTAATGTTCCCAGCTCGTCCTCAACCTGCTCTAACGATAGGGAGGACTTTTCAAGATTGAGCCTAAGCTCGGTTGAATCAAGCTCTGCAATTATTTGACCTGGTTTGACAATATCATTTTCAGATACCAGCACCTTTAGTACCTTTAAGCCTTGTTGAACAGTTATTGTCTCGCTTGAGACTGGCTCAACAGTTCCTGACATAGAAACAGTTTTTGTTATGTCGCTTTTTACAGCCGACATAGTTTTCACTTCAACTCCGCTGTTGCCTCTCCCAAACAGCATAAAGGCTGCAACAGCAGCAATAGCAATCAAAACTATAACCTTGAAGGATTTTTTCTTAAGAATATTCATTTTATGGACCCCTTTCAGCTGTTGTATAAATGATAGATTTGATTAATTCGACTCATATTTACCCATATTTTGGA
>CAZHLQ010000300.1:0-1647 GCA_964533235.1 uncultured Gudongella sp.
GTATATCTACATCAGGTTCAAAACCCGATAGCTTGATCAAGTCTCTGGCAAGATCTATGATCTTCACAGGTTCGCCCATATCCAGGACGAATATTTCTCCACCCATTGCCATTGATCCAGCTTGCAATACAAGCTGACATGCCTCTGGTATTGTCATGAAATATCTTATCACTCTATCATCCGTTACAGTAACTGGTCCACCCTCTTCGATCTGCTTCTTAAATAAGGGGATCACACTTCCGTTACTGCCTAAAACATTTCCAAACCTTACAGCTACGAACTCAGTATCGCTTAATCCATTATAGGACATAATTATCTTTTCTGCCACCCTTTTTGTTGCACCCATTACATTCGTGGGATTGACAGCCTTATCTGTAGATATCAGGACAAATTTATCTACCTTAGCTTCATGGGCTGTCTGTACAAGGTTAAGTGTTCCAAAAATATTGTTTTTTATTGCCTCGCTTGGGTTATCTTCCATGAGTGGGACATGCTTGTGAGCAGCTGCATGGAATACGATATGTGGATGATATTTTTGAAATATTCTCGTTAGAGCCTTCTTATCTCTTACAGAGGTTATCATAGTAACAATGTTGATATTCTTAAACTTCCGATCGAGCTCATTTTGTATATCATATAGATTGTTTTCGTAAACGTCGATCAGAATAAGAGTATTTGGATCATGTCTCGCAACCTGCCTAGCAAGTTCACTTCCTATAGACCCTCCCCCACCGGTTATCATTACTGTTTTACCTTTAAGAAACTCCTGAAGCTCCTTAAGTTCAAGCTTGATTTCATCTCGCCCAAGTAGGTCCTCGATCTGTACGTCTCTTATTTGGCTGATATTTATACTACCTACGATCAACTCATACATCCCCGGAAGTATCCTTGTTTTGACTGATGTTTCCTTACATATATTTACGATCTCCTTCCTATCCTTTGGGTCAGCAGAAGGAAGGGCGATTATTATCTCATCCACATTGAATTTTTCGACGGTATCTTTTATCAGGTACCTGTTGCCTACAACCTTTACGCCATTTATGAAATTATTTTTCTTAGACGGAGAATCATCTATGAAGGCAACTGGAGTAAGGTTGAAATCCTTATGGTTCCTCAGCTCCTTAAGTATCATTACGCCAGCTGCTCCTGCTCCGATTATGAGTACTTTCTTTGAACCTTTTTTCCGTGATAAACCAAGCCTAATCCTTCTAAGACCTCTGTATATAAATCTTGTCATCCCTATCATCATTATCTCAAGAACTGTGATCATTAGATGCATAGGTATAGGGAGGGCTTCACCGATCAAGCTGAACAAAAGATAAATAATTCCATTTGCTGCTGAGACTCCCAATACAACCTCAATTAATTCATCTATGCTCGCATATTCCCATATGCTCTTATATAGGTTGAATAAATAAAAAATCAACAGCTTAATAACGGTCACAACAAAAACAGTACCAATATATTGCTCCATCCATTCAGGCTGGCTAAAGGAACCAAACCTGAAGAAAACGGTAATTATAAAGGCAGCACTTATAGTTATGGAATCAAAAACCATCAACAACAGCATCCGTCTTACTTTCATACTCACTCACTTCCAGGCCTTATTGGTCAATAGGTTCAAGCCCGGGCTGACCCGGACTTGAA